>CADCGS010000027.1 GCA_902801055.1 uncultured Ruminococcus sp.
CCGGCGGTGCGTGCCCGCACTGGGCAATTCGCGTAATCGTTCGCTCCGCTCACTCTGCACCCGTAAGGAAACTTTGTAAGCCGCGATCGTAACTAAAGCCACGGGGAACAGAACGCCGCCGCAACTGTCAATTAAGTAAAGACCGCGATTAATAAATGTTCGGTTCAAGTGCAGAGCGGAACGGAGTGGAGCGACCGGCGCGAATTGCACGAAGTGCAAGGGTCCAGGGAGCTTGCTCCCTGGCGGATTCCAAAGGCGGAGCCTTTGGTGGGGTCTGGGGCAACGCCCCAGTAGGGGCGGTATTGCCATAATTCATTATTTTTCGCCTAAATAGACATTGCTGCGCAGTACACTCAGCAGATTTCTCAATGCATTGTATACGATCCCGTAGGTCTGATTATCTCCGGCAAAAAAGCTGAACTGATAATTATTCCCTATGATAAATATCCGGTTGTCATTGTCTGTGCTGTAGCTGATATTATTTGAATTGACAAGAAATTCATACCAGCTCATAAATTTGCATTTGTCAGGCTCCTCCCTTACGTAAAAACCGCGCTTTGTCCATACCCAGCCCCTTTTTCCGTCGTGGAAGTAGGTTGTATCATACGCCAGAAGCGTTTCCTCATCGGGCGGAACATTGGCAAATGATCTCAGAGAATCAATATGCGCAGGATGGAAGCATCTGTTGTCAGCAAGCCTGTTCTGCTCAATATACATTTCAATGAACTGCGGTATTTCCTCAACGCTCCACATAAACTGGACTTTGGTACTCGGCGGATATGAATTCTGCGGGACACTGCTCAGTGTTGACGGAAATAGTATACTTTTCAGCGCGGGCGTCGGTGAATCATCCGTATAGAATGCCTTTTCTCCGACCTTTTTCAAACCTTCATTCAGTATTATTCTGCTTAAAGCCTCACACGAAAAAAATGCACGATCCTCTATTTCTCTGCATGAAGCGGGTATCTCAACCGATGTAAGACTTTTGCACGAGAAAAATGCATCATTTCCGATCCTTTCAAGACCGTTTTCAAAGCTGACCTTGTTCATCAGAGCACATCCGGCAAAAGCCCGGCTGCCTATTTCCCTGACGGATGACGGTATCGAAACCGATCTGAGCGTTTCATTCATCTCTATGGCATAAGTCCCGCCGTCTGATTTCACGGCAAAAGCATTATCTCCGATACTCACAACTTTTTCCTTGTGATATGTTTCCGGAATAACAACGTCAGCCTCCGAACCTATGTATTTTTCAATGCACCATCCCCCATCGGTTTTTTTCATCCTGAACAGCTTTTCTGTCAGGAGATCGTTCGCTATTCCCTGAGCAAAATTAACCTTAGTAAATATCGGAAATGCATTCTGCGAAACATCAGTCACCGTTGACGGAAGATAGACCTCCTTCAATGCCACAGATTTCGACCCGTCAGTAAAGAATGCATTCTGACCGATTTTTTTAAGCCCCTCATTGAGAGTGATCCTGCTTATATTCCTGCAGAATAAAAATGCAACAACATCTACTTCAACACATGATGACGGCAGCTCTATCGACGTCAGCCCGTCGCACGCGATAAATGCAGCCTCTCCGATTTTTTCAAGACCCTCGGAAAAATGAACCTCTTTCAGGGTATTGCATGAGGCAAATGCATTGCTTTCTATTATCCTGACCGTTGAGGGTATCCTGACCGAAACTATCCCGATATCCGCTTTACTTCCTTCACCGGAGCCGTCAGCGTTACCGCTCCTTCCGGAGTCTTTTTCAAATGCCTTCTCGCCGATGCTGACGATCTTTTCTCCCTTATAAAAGCCCGGTATGACGACATCGGATTCACTGCCGATATATTTTGCAATGCTCCAGCCGCCGTCGGTTTTTTTCATTTCAAACAGTTCCTCAGTCCGGCTGTCATTCACAGCCCCCGGAGCATAATGTACCTCTGTATACGGTGAGCAGGCATCCGCAGATACGTTCACCACCGTTGACGGGAATGTTATCTCCCGCAGAGCCGTTTTCTCCGAGCTGTCCGTATCCAATGAATGAGCACCGACTGTTTCAAGACCTTCATTCAGGATCATCTCTTTTATGCCCCGGCAAAACATAAATGCGGCAGTATCAAGCTCCCTGCATGAATGGGGCAATTCAACCGAGGTCAGACTTTCACACCCGATAAAGGCTGAATTGCCGATCCTTTCAAGCCCCTCCTCAAAATGGATCTTTTCAAGCTTTGTGCAGAAGCAGAAAGCTTTTGCTCCGATAAAACGCACAGACGACGGTATGCTTACCGATATGATCTTTTCATTCGGCAAAAAAACATCAACGCCGTCATTTTTTGTTTTCTTTTCACCTGCAAATGCCGTATAACCAATACTTACCACTTTTTCTCCGCGGTATGTTTCCGGAATGACAACATCAGAAGCCTGACCCTTGTATCGTACAATATTCCACCCGGCGTTGATCTTTTCCAGATCATAAAGCATTTCTGTACCTTTGTCGCCTTCGGGCACAGCAGCGGCATTGATATCTGTTTTTCTTACAAGCTCTGTATCATCGTCAAATGCCATAGACTGTATATCCCTGACGCTTTCGGGAATGACAACGCTTTTGAGCAGCGGACACCCGCGAAAAGCAAAGGTCTCGATCACCTCCACGCCCTTTCCAAGCAGGAGCGTTTTCAGAGAGGAACAATTGAAAAAAGCCCCCTGACCAATTTTTTTCACTTCACCCGGTATTATCACGCTTGTGATATCCGTATTATTATAAAAAGCCATCCCGTCTATTTCCGTAACCTTGTTAGGGATAACAATATCTCCTCCTGGGCCGCTGTAATCCTTCACCACTCCGTCTATGATCTCAAAATCATCTGATAACATCTGCGATGCACCTCACTGATAAATCTTCATTATAATATAGGTTAAAATCCTTATCCTTCAGCATTTTTTTAATGAGATCATCTATTTCTCTTTTATATACAAGAGCCGTTTCAGAAAATGCTGTATCAGACAAAGCAGAAATTGCCTTGTCTCTTATTTTGCAAAGGATCTGTATCAGTTCATCATATTTATTTATATAATCCATTTCAGCATCTACCCCAGAAGTTTGCTAAATATAATATCAGGTGCGTGCGCTGCTGGTGCGTGCCCGCACTGGGCAGTTCGCGTAATCGTTCGCTCCGCTCACTCTGCACTCGCAAGGAAGTTTTTTTAGCCGCGCTCGGGATTAAAGTATCGGGGAACAGAACGCCGCCGCACCTGTCAAAAAGTAAAGACCGCGATTAATAAATGTTCGGTTCGAGTGCAGAGCGGAACGGAGTGGAGCGACCCCCGCGAATTGCCCAGTGCGGGCACGCACCGCGAATTGACAGCGGAGGCACGCCGGTCTCAGGGATCAAAAAATCGACTTCATAAGATCATCTGTAAAATCATCTATCTCGCATACAAGAGCCTTTATATGATTACGGCAGACATCAAGATCCTTCTTTCTGTTTTCGACGCTTTCCTTGCCCTTTTTAAGCTCCTTGACAATATCCTCGACCTGCTTTTTGACGTCGCCGATCTCAACATCAACGGCTTTGACAACCATATTGGCAAGCTCGTCAAATCTCGAGGAAATAGAATCGATCATATCCTGTATCATTTTATCCTTGTTTTCGTTGAGCTGCTTGATGGATTCATCGGAAACGGCTTCCTTTATCTTTTTTGTAGTTTTGCTTTCATTCTGTTTTCCGGTAATAATAAATGTACCGGCTAAAAATGAGAGAAGGAGTATCGGGTTCGTAAGTCCCAGAACGCTCAGCAGGATTATGCCGCCCAGCTCTATGGCAAGAGTTTTTGCGAAATCCTTGCCTATTCCGTTCAGTCCTCCGGAAAACGCCAGTGCCGGACCGCCGATGACCATTCCGCCCGCAGCACCGGCTATACGCTGCCATACCGGGATATCCTTATCCTCCAGGCTGTCGCTGCCCGTTATCTGGACGCTTACACTGTCGATCTCGTCAAAGATATTCTGCAGATCGGATTCAACTGAGCCGAATATCTCCTTGACCTTTTCATCAAGCAGCGGAGAGAGAACCTTGTTTTTCCATTCCATCTCCGATTTTTCTATATTTGAATTAATATGCTCTGAAACCTCCGAGATAAGACGGTTCTGCTTTTCCTTGCCGGGTATCATTCCCAGATTGGTTGTCGGCTGAAATTCAGAAGCCCATGCAGGGATGCTCCTGCACAGATCAGCGATATGCTGTGTCGCGCAGCGCCTGATCTCAGGCATAGTCATGATTATTTTATTATTGAGACGTTCCGCAACAAGCTCCTTCTTATGTTCAAGGTTATTCAGTCTCGGCTTAGCCTCCTCATATTTTTCCTTTACCTCGTCAAGTCCCCTGTTAAGGCTCGAAAGATCGGCATTGATCTTGTCAACAGCATTTATCGAAAGTATTTTTCTTACCTCGCGGGCAGGCTGTGAAAGCTTTGCAAGACCCTTTTCCTTTGTAAGGAATTCGGAAAGGCGATTTTCAAATTCAGGCATACCTGATTTCTGATAAAGCTCCATATCATTTTCTATCTTGCCGTCAAGGGCATTGAGAGCCGATACAAAATAGAATCCCGATTCACCGAAGGAAGTATAGGGGAGCAGTCTTTCCTTTGTATAATTTTTTATCTGCGGGATCTCTCTCGGACGGATAATATCACATTTGTTTACAATAAAGAACGGCTTATCAAATCCGTTTTCCTTCAGGTTATACTGGATAAAATCCATTTCATCCTGACTGAGCAGCTTGTCAGCTATCAGCAGGAAAATGATCGTGTCCGCCTTAGTAAGATATTCCATAGTCACCTTTGTTCTTGCCTGAGCCTCGTTAAGACCCGGTGAATCTATGATCTCGACGCCGTTTTTCAGCAGATCCATAGGCCAGAAAAGCTCGACCCGTTCAAAGGGGCTGCTCATCAGCGCAACGCTCGGTTCCTCTCCGAGAGGAATAGTAACATATTCCTCGATCTCGTTATACGGGATCTCAAGCGGAGGAACATCCTTTTTATTATATTTCATTATATGCTGATATGCCTTTTCGGTAATGCCCTTGATACGCATATCATCCGTAATAGGATTACAGAAATATACGACTGCCCTTTTTTTATCACCGTATTTTACCTCATTGATAACGCAGGTAGCAGGCAGCGTATATGCCGGAAGTATCTCTTCCCCGAGGAAGGAATTGATAAATGTACTTTTACCGTTTTTGAAGGTTCCGACTATCTGTATTTTGAAGGAATCATTTTCGATCTTTTCCGAGACCTTATCAAGATTCTCCTGGTGCGAATCCATATTAAGAATACCAAGCAGATCGGAAGCTCTCTTTATAATTTCCGACAGTTTTTTCTGCTTTTCTTTATAAGGACCATAATTTTTTTCTCCCATATTTGTTGCAGCCATGTTTTAGCCTCCTTCTTGAAAATTGATCAAAGGTTATCGAAATGATCCCTGAGCCTTTCAAATGCCGCCTTATTTTTTCCGAGCTTATCCTTCTTTTCCCCGGATGTATCAGCAACGCTGTTTTCTATCGCAGTCTTCTGAGCGTCGAGCCAAGCATTTTCCTGCTCATCAGCCTTGCTGATTATCTCATTATATCTTGCCTTGAGGTTTGCCTCTGTCTGCGCCGTCGCATTGTCGATCACCTCGGGGACATTCTTTCCCAGGACGTCCAGAAGTGTCTTCTGCTGGCGCTCGACCTTATCCTTGAATATTTTTTCCGTAATTATTGAGGAGCCTGTACCAATACCCAGTGTAGCGATAATAGGCATAGCTCCCAGTGCGGACAATGCTGCAAAGCTTGCTATGGTAACGGCAGCTGTTCCGACGCGGGCAATATTTCTTTTGCGGGTAATATCCTCAAATTTAACATTGCTTTCTGTATCTAATCCGTTTATCACCGTTTTGCTCGAACCGGAAATATTGCTGAGAGAATTGCATTTGAACTGATTATTTATCATTGCATTGAACCATCTTATATCATCAGCAATACGCCTGTTGACGAAATTATCAAGAGTATTCGACAGATTCATAAGCTCGACCTTGATCCGGTACGGATAATCCTGCTGCCACCACCTCTGCGGGTTATTGGAATGCATGACCTCATACTGCAGCTTTTCCGTGATCTTGCTTTTATTTTCATCAATAATTCTCAGCAATTCGTTGTAGCACTCGACATTCCGCTGTCCCATTTCTCTCTTCAGCTCGCCCCATGCCAATGAAGCATCAGAAAGCTTTGCCTTCTTTTTCTCGATAAGCTCCCTGCGCTTATCATCATCGGCATCAATAAGAAGCTCCTGCTCTTTGATCGAATCCATAGCCATCCGGATAACGCTCTGCGCCTTTTGTGCCAGCCACAGCCTTGTAAGCTCCTCGCGGCGGGGATCCCTGACCCATTTTTCAAGCTCCGCCCTGATTTTATCCAGACCCATAATGATGTTATATGTATCATCGGGCATTTCCATTTCCGCAGGAACGAATACAGGAATATTCCATTTCCAGTAATTCAGCTTTTCCTTTATGTATTTCAAAACGCCGCTGCGCTCCTTTACAGGCACCTGATCGAGCTTTGTAACGATAAGCATAAGATACGGTGTTTTCGGGCTGATAAGTCTCTGCTCAATAAAAAGCTTTTCGCTCATGCTCAGCGCCGATGTAGCGCTGACAGTAATGATCGCGCCGTCGTCACAGCGAAGAGCCTCCCCGACAAGCGCCGCCCTTTTCCCGACAAGATCACCGGCGCCCGGGGTATCCTCAATTTCTATACCGGTCTGCTGGAGCCACTGGTTCCTTATCCCTACAAGCATAAAGCCCTCGGGATCATCCTCAGAAGGATCCGCAGTAAGACCGTCCCACGCTTCAAGCGTGACCGGAAGCCCCTGCTTTTTGCCGCCCTTTCCGTCGAACCATATCATCATTTCATTCGGGTTATATCTTATCTTGGTCAGCATTGCCGTGGTCGGAAGATTTCCGGTAGGCAGGAATTCCTTTTCAAGGAGGTTATTCACAAACGTACTTTTGCCCCTGCTGAATTCTCCCGCAACTGCGACGGTGAACTGTCTCCTGACAAGCTCCCTGCGTATCTTTGAGGTTTCTCTGAGCAGCACCTTATAGCCGGACGCAGCAAGCTCCGCATCCAGCTCATCAAGCAATTTTTTCACTTCTCCGCTTATTTTCAGTGATGAATCCACAGCATTTTTCGGAAGCGGCTTTTTTTCGGGAGCTGCCGGCGGCGGAGCATTATTTTTCCGATGTGCAAATTCAGCACCCGAAGGTTTCTGAACCTTGGGTGCGTCATTCACAGTATCCGGATCTTTCTTTTGTGCAGCAGCGTCTGTTCCAGACCGCGGTCTTTTTATCCTGCTCTTGAAAAAATCTGAATTCTTTATTTTATCGTCCATGCTTATTCCTCCTCATCGCTGAGGTACTTTCCGTAGAAATCCGCATCGAGGAATTTGTATTCCTCCTTGAGAGAAGGCTCCAGCATCTTATTCAGAAGCTCATAGAAAGCCAGGTCATCCTCTTCGGTAAATTCACCGTCGCCCATAACAGCGGCTGCCATTTTATCATACATGGAGAGAAGCTCGTTCTTTTTCTCCATATATTCCTTTTTGTTCATATTCTTGATGCTGTCATGTCTGAAATAGCCTACAGGCTTATTGAAATCGACCTCTGTAAAGGCCCTGCGATAGCTCAGATCCTCAAAGCCTGCTACCGAACCGTTGTTAATTGAGATCGTAATTATATATCTGATAGGATAGACAAGTGTCTTATCCACAACGCCGGTGACCTTGTATTTAAGGAATGGGATGATAAGGCAAAGCCTTTCATTTCTTATCGAAAGAAGCGGATATCCGGCAGTATAACCCATAGGCATCCCGCAATAATGTACAAAATTGCTCTTTCTGATCTTCTCTATCATTTCAGCAGTATTGAATTTATTATCCATTGTTCATTCTCCTCTCAAACAGTTATCATCTGACAGCTTCCGTCTTCCCATGCGTCAACAAATACATCCATAGGTATCATCTCGCCGCATCCGTCAGGTGTGCCGGAATCATTGAGAATTACCATCGGATTATCAGGATCGGAATAGTCAACGCCTATGACCTCAACAGCGTGGTTAGCGCCCTGGCCCGGTGTGAAAACATCGTCATTGTCACCGTACCAGATCTCATCAGCATCTATTGATACTATTACCTTGTCTCCGTGTTCAAGTGCATCTGTCAGATCGCTGAAATCATTATTATATGATTCATTTGTATCTATGCCGTAATATTCAAGCAGCTTTCCCATGCAGTCGCCATGGGTTCCGCCTGATTCGGTAAACCAGCCGTTTTCCTCTGCGATATCGGCAAGCTCTTCTATATCGTATTCCTCACCGGTCAGCTCTTCAAGAATGAATTTCTGGGAATAGATAGCACATCTGCCGGTATCGCCCTGATATTCCCATTCCTCCATAGACCTTCCGGGATCACCGATGACCTTGTCGGAATCAGCATGATCGGGATCGAACTGGGGATTGCTGTGATATTCATACTCCTGCGGAGGAAGTTCATCGACCGGAGTATAATGAACGATATCGTAATATTCGTCATAATCATATGAATTGACTACATCGAACTGCCCGTCTGCGTTATTGTCTATGGCGACAATAACTCTGTCTGCAATGCCGTCTCCATCTGTATCGATGAGCTGCTCCTGAACGACCTTATCAACATATCCATCTTCATTTGTATCGTACTGTGTATATGTGATATCCACCTGACCATCGCCGTCGGTATCCATTTCCTTAATAAATGTATCATAGGTGTGATCGCCGTCTGTATCCAGATAGCTCATGCCGTGATCAAAGATCCCATCCTGATCGTGATCATATGCCTCCATGATGCTCTCATAGCTGCCGTCATGATCTGCATCAGTGTATATAGTTACATGCTCAAAAGTTCCATTGTTGTCATTGTCCTCAGCATATACCAGGCTGTCGTCAACACCGTCGCCGTCCGTATCAACTTCATTTACGTACAGAGCTTTATCTGCCACACCGTCGCCGTCCGAGTCGAGATAAAATGTATCAAGTTCTCCGTCGCTGTCGGTATCATATCCAAGACCATCGATCTTTCCGTCACCATCCGCATCGACCTCAACGCCGCCGTCATCCTGGTCTGAAGGATCGTCTGTATAATCTGAAGGATCGTCTGTATAATAGGAATCATCTCCGGTATCCAGCGGATCATATACTAAAGAATCATAATAGCCGTCACCGTCGGTATCGACTGCTGAAAGTATCCCGTCCACTGTGCCGTCACCGCCGACGTCAAGTCCTAATGCATCAGCAACGCCATCACCGTCAAGGTCAACTGCAACGGTTGAGCTGTCATTAACACCATCACCGTCAAAGTCAAAATCCAGATCATAATTTTCCAACATAATAATTCCTCCTTGAATTTTGTTTGGCTTTATCCTGTAATTGTATTCTACATCATCTCCCGCGCATATTCCAGAAATCTGTAATATTCGGACAGCTCGGGGACCTCTGCGGCCTTTTTCTCAATGATCGGAGACGGATACAGGTAGTCGATGCACACGCTTGAGGCTTTAAACGCCGTATCATACAGCACCGCCTTCAGTTTTCTCAGCAAGCCGGGAGCGGGAACGTTCTCAATGATGAACAGATCAAGGAAAAGCATATCCTGCCCGCTCACTCCGGCAGTCGGGATCTCTACGTATGTAGTCCCCTTCTTAAAAATTTTTACCATCTTGCTGAGATAGCGTGCGTCTGACAGCGGCTCCGAAACCGCGTATTTGTCCGGAAATGCTTTGCGGAAGCTGTCTTTGAATCGCTCGTACTCAGAGCGGAGCATCATGATATCGATATCATCGTCCCACGGGATGAAGCCCTGGTGCCTGACCGCTCCCAGCATACTTCCCCCTGAGAGCATATAGTTGATCTGGCAGGAATCGCACACGCTTTTGACGTCTATCAGCATCAGGAGCAATTCATTCTGCAGTTTCTTCAAGGTCTCATCGCTCAATCTGTATTCTTCAAAGCACCTTGAATACAGGCTTTTACTCGTTCTCATCGTTCACTCCTGCGAAACCGTCTTCCACGAAGCCTCGGCATGATGCTTATAGACCCGCTCGCTCTCCGGGGGGAGTTCCCAGTAGTCTCCGTAGATATGGATCAGGTAGTCTTCATAATCCCGGGGGATATTAAACCGGTATGACTCAAAGTCGGCCTTGATATACTCGGTCGCGGTAGTCCGGGCGATCACTTCCCTTTTTCCATATCCCCACACAAGCGTTGCGACTTTTTCAGAGTTGTCAAAGGGTATTTTCTGGGCCTCCCTGATCGTCAGGCCGGTAAAATAGCTCTGGAGCGGAAACAGGCGATAAAACCACCGCATCAGCGTGATCTCGATCTTCCTGACCGTAGACCTTTTGCTGATATCCTTCACCGTTGCACAGACCACCAAGCCCCACAGCGCTTTCATTTTTGAAACTGTGAAATCTATTTTTTTCTCGTCTTTCGGCAGGCCATCGACCGGAAAAACGTCAATGCTGACGCCAAGCTGGCGGCCAAAGCTTCCGTTTTCTTCCAGAACCGTCCGGCTGTCGGATACTTTTGCATAGGTGCACAGATAGCTGTGATCCAGATCCCAGCAGCACACCTCGTAATAGGCGTGGGCGTATTCGTGGATGAAGCGATTATAGTCCGGCCTTGGCATCTGGATATCAATGTCATCGTCCCAGGGGATAAAGCCTTGATGCCTTACGGCACCAAGCATGGTTCCGCCGCTGAGGTAATAACGCAGGCCGTGTTTATCACAGAAGGCAGCAACGTCCGCAAGGATGTCAAGCTGCAGCTTCTTCATCTCTACTACATCAATGGTACCCATACGATCACCTCAAACGAACGAATTTCAGCACAGCGGAAAGAAGCTTCTTCATCTCTTTCAGGTTCAGGAGCCATACGATCAAAACCGCCGCCCCGGCGACCGCATATCCGAATTGATCAGCAGTCACAAAGAACGCTGATATGCAGACGACAAGGTAGGAGGCAAACTCCTTCCTGAAATTGATGTCAAACTTGAAAAACCGCCTCGTGTCAAACATCCTGTATAAGCCGATAAAAATGTACGCGACGGCTGTCGCCGCGGTAGCGCCCATGATTCCGAACCTGGGGATCAGCAGAAAGTTAAAGATGATATTGATGGACGCCGACAGCAAGGTAGAGAGCATCACGTTGACGCTCTTTTTCAATGCGCCGTAAATCGCGCCGAAATACGATGAGATCGCAGAAAAGGAAGCCGCAATCAGCAGCCACGGCACATATTTCCACGCTTCATAAAAGTCCGCTCCCACATAGACTCCCATGAAAGGCTTAATAATCACCAACAGACATGCGCAGAAAAAGAATACCGCAAAACTAAACAAGCTGAAAACATTTGAATAGAACGAAGTATCCTTTGTCGAATCATATTCCTTGACAGAAGAGATCCCCCATGACTGCGAAAAAATCGACGAGACCACATTGATCAAGGCAGGGATCTTGCTCGCAGCCGTATAGATCCCGAGGGCCGCACTGTCAAGAAAGATTTCGACCATCAGCTTATCCGAGGATTGGACGACCCACCACGAGATATTGTTGATGATCAGCGGCGAAGAAAAGGCAAGCATCTCAAAGAAGAGCTTTTTATCAAACCTTGCCGTTTTGAGGTCCTTGAGAATGCCGCCAATGACGAGGCCGGCAATGATAATGGTGGTCTGGGCAAAAATATTGGCCAGAACGTACCCGTATACTTTCAGCCTGCAGAAGACCAGCAGGAAGATATTGAGCAAGGCCAGCAGCAGGGTCTGCGATAAACCGAGAACAACATACAGCTTTGTCTTCTCTTTTGCCTTGATATAAGTCATGGTGATCTGGTTTGCCATATAGGTAATGATATAGGCGCTCACAAACCATTTCCATTCGGACAGCGACGGGTAAAGGCCGACGAGCGGGGCAAGCAGGAGAGCAACCAGACTTCCGCCGATAAAGACGATCCCGGCATTCAGTATCACGCTTTTACGATCGACGTTTTTATCGAGCATAAACCGCAATACCGCGTCAAAGATCACCATGGAGGTAACCGGCATAATCAAATTGGATGCGGTGTAGATCAGCTCGGCGGTACCATACTCCGCTTTGGTCAGGTAATTGGTGTATAAGGGCACCAACAGAAAAAGGATCAGTTTAGATCCCAGATTCCCGATTGCAAAAAGAAGGGTATCGCCTGCAAGACGTTTATATTTTCCCATATGCAAAGTGAATTACATCCCCGTCCATTACTGCCAGAATTCATAAGGATACAAGTGGTTCCAATTCGGCCGCAGGAGAAGTGTGACCAGAAAGCTTGCCAGCATGACCGTGCCGATCAGGAACATCCACAGTCTCGGATTCTTGATCCGGCCGTTGAACATCAGATTCGGCAGCTCCACGACCGCGATCAGAAGGAAGTACTGTCCCGCGCGCGTGAACAAATTGACCGCATAT
>CADCGS010000028.1 GCA_902801055.1 uncultured Ruminococcus sp.
TTTATATGAGAACACGGATGCTGAACACAGTATGAATACTTACCAGATCATGGATGCTCTTGAGAGCATGGATCACGGCAGACCAGACAGGAAGACTATTGATGCCAACATTAAGTTCATTATCGAAGACCTGGGTTTCGGTATCCAGAAAGAAAAAGGCAAGCCAAACAAATACCGCTGGGTCACCAGAGAATTTGATCTCGCAGAACTGAAGATGCTTGTAGACGCAGTCCATTCTTCCAGATTTATCACTGCCAGTCTTTTTCAAATTAAGCTTTGCAGTATATACTGTGGTTCTATCTTGTGCCGTACCACTGCCACCACCGGTTGCATATTCATTACCATATGTAAGACTTGCTGTATTGGGGTTACCTGTAGCAAAATATGTAGCTGTTGCTGCTATCGTACTATCATAGGTTATGTATACATTTTTTCCTTCGTTTGCTTTTATCAATGTCCCATTAAATGTTGCAGTGAAACCACCAGTCGGAGTTCCTTCATTTACAGTCAGATTAGCATTTGATGTGACATCAGTATCTGCATCTGATCCGGTAGTCTGAAGTCCTGCAGTTGTACCGTTTTCAATATAAACTTTTACTGTACCAGTTTTAAGAGAAATATTAGTCGGAGTATCGGTTACAACAAAATTACTAATATCTGTTGCTGTGACATTAGCAGCATATGTAGGAAATTGAGTAGTAATCTGATAGGAAACTGTATCTCCTACTGCACCTGCGCCTGTATCGCCGTCCTTTCCAACCAAACCAGTATAATCCTTGCCAGCAATCGTTGCTGATACAGCAGTTATTTTTTTGTCAAAAGGAAGATCAGACATTTTTAAATCGTCTACATCTTTATTAGAGTCTTTAATTGCTTCAACCATAATAGGCTGAATTACTTTTCCAGCATCTGTACTGGTAGGAATAATCAAATAATACGATGTTGTATTATCAACACCCTGTGTTGAACCTAATACTGTATTGCCAGATGCTGCTATAGCTGCGGACTTTTCACCAAGCGCAGTTTTATTTTCATCCGTTGCTGTATCTGTAATCCACTCAGCCAGAGCAGCAGCAGCAGCTTTAGCATTATCGGCTGTATATGTGCCATTGAGCTTATAGCTAGATGTTATAGAAGTAGGAAGTACGGTACTCCAAGCCCATTCGCCAGAACTATCAACTGTAGCTACTTTGTATACTTTTAATGAAGAACCGGCAGGCAGTTTTCCAGTATTAATAGTAATAGTAGCATCCGCCGCATTCGACGTTATCGCTGTCATTGCGCCCATACTCAGAAGCATAGCCATAGAAAGGACTGCTACGCCTGCGCGTTTAAAAGTTTTTTTCATTTTAATTTACCTCCAATTAATTGAATTATGTTATGCGGAGCTTGTCAGATACATTCTGCCGCCCTCCGCGCAAGCGGCAGATGTATTTTATCCGTCGTTTCTGATACCTGTATCGGAAAGGTCACCGATCATTATGAATCATGCATTTTGAATTATGCATTGATTTATAATGCCGTTTCCGTCGCGGTACATAAAATCCCTTATTTCATATACCTCCCTTTCCTGAGAATTGAACCGTTGTCGATCTTTCTCTTATATATCATTACTGCCGCGCCCGAAAGCACGATAGCAAGGATTCCGAGGGGGAATATCAGCACCACACCCGAACCGCCTGTCGAGGGCATCTCGATGGGGTTGAGGTTGTTCTCGACCGTTACAAGGTCGTTGACGTCGTTGACTGTACTGTCTAAGGTTTTTGCACTGTCTTTGTACATTACGTTAGCGTAAGTCCCAGAAGTATTATAGTTATAATCTGCTTGAGTCCATACAGAATTGGTAGGCTTCGTTGTCGGTATCACGAACCCGAGAGGAACTGACCGCTCATGCACCTTATACACCGTTTCGTAAGGGACATTCTGGATATTCAGTCGAAGCGCCCCGTTCGCCGCTCTATTGGCTTTTACGGTAACATTGTATACCGCCCAGTTTTCACCGGCGGGATAATCACTGGGATAAGACGTCAGTTGGGCGGCTGTCAGTTTCACCGCTTTGGATGTCGCAATAAGGTCGCTGCCATCCTGCATGAACTTGATCGGGTAATTGTCAAGGTTAACATCGTCTGGCGCTTTCAGACCGATCATAAGCGTAAACTCGGTGGTCAGGGAGCCGTTTCCGTTCATAAGGTTGCCGCTTTCGTCATATACAAGCTTCTGAACCTGAATAGTGCCGGTAGTGCGCTTGTTGGTGACGACAGCTGACATATCGCCGTTCAAAACGATCTTACTGTTTCTGCTGCCCATATTGACCGAATATTCATCGCTGAGAGTGAAGTCTGTCGAAGTGCTTTCCTCGGTAAGGTAGTATTTCGTCATTACCGGGATATTCTCGATCTCTATGTACTGTCCCTTTTCCAGCGAGAACGAACCGTCGTTGTTTAAGTGGTCTTCGTCGCCGAGATAAAGTTGGTCGTTGCTGACCTTGGTTCCATCGCTATTATACTTCTTATAGGCTATCCGGTCATAATCAATATCGCTGTCGCCCGTATTGGCTCCGAAGATATTGCTGAACACTATCTTGAAATCGAACTTATCATCGCACTTCTCATTTGCAAGGATATCCTTGCTTATCCTGAGTTTGACAGTCTTGACCTCATTTACAACGACCTGCCGCAGATAAACATATCCGTCAGCCGCATTTTTCGGGTCAGCAAATACGAACTGCAATTCACCATTATCGACCTGCGGGTTGATAACGTGGTTCGTGCTGTAATTCTTCGCAGAAGCATTCACATTCCTGTCATACATCGGGTCAACGTGCTTAAGGGCGATCGCGGCAACATCGTCTCCGCGGTAAATACCCGCATATCGTCGGTAACCGTTAGACGCAAGCTCATCCTGTTTATAATGCGTCACATAATAGTCCGAAGCCTTTCGCCCGGTGCTGTCTTTATAGCTATTCGCTCGCGAGCCGCTTACCGGCGCCGACAGGGTATCAAGCAGCTTGACCTTCATCTGGCTGCCGCCTTCGAGCTGTTTGCTGAACGTTGCCATTTCGCCGTACTGCATCGAAACAACACCCTTGGCTGTCGTACTGCCTGTCGTGACCGATCTTGTGTCGAAGGTCGTAACGCCCTCGCCGCCGAAATACGGCTCAGTCAGCTGATAGGTGACGCCTGTTGTATCATTGCTCATCATCGGTTGATAACTGCCGGGTGAACCTTGGTAGTTGTGGGTAGTCTGCGTCGCCGAGCCTGACGTTGACAGAGTTGTTCTCGGGTTGCCGACAACTTCGCTGTTGGTTCTCTCCACAGCCGTATTGGAAGGATATTTGTATTCGCTGTTCAATACTTTACTTGCGGATGTTCCCTTGTTCTCGATACTGTAATTGAATACATCGTTTTCTGCAACCTTCTTTGTCGCATCTTTGAAACCGGTATTTATTCCTGTAAAATCAGTATCCGTCTGGAGATCATACTTTGTAAGCTCAAGCGGCAGGTTGAACATAACATAAAGGTTGGAGTTCAGCATTCCGCGTTCAAGATAATACATCGTTATCTTGTGTCTGCCGACCGTAGCCGTGTTCTGCAAAGCCGAGCTGTTTTCAAGCAGGCTATGACCTGTATCTCCGTCGAAGTATTTTGTTGATTCAGGCAAAACGGATGTTACATAAGATGTATCTACCGTTCCGCTTGCCGCACCAACGTAGACTTTCTTATCCTTGAAATTGATCTCGCCGATAGCGTTCTTGTGAGCGCCGCCCATATCGAGGATAAGCTGATCGTCAAGGAATACCCACACGTCGTCGTCGCCCTGGAACGTAAAGGTTATCGGTATACCGTCTGTCGTACCGTCCAGTGTTCCGTTTTCGTTCAGGAAGAAGTCCATCGAGAACTTCACGCCAAAGCCGTAATGAAGATTTTCTCCATTCTCTCCTCGATAATCAGAAGATGAACTATCGTTAGAATTGAAAGGAAACAGACCTACCTCTTCATGTGTTGTATCACCATTACCATAGTTATCATTTACGTGCTGACCGGATTTGTTATAATACATATCAAGCTTTTGTTGAGATTGATTTACACGGATAACATTTTTGCTTGAATCGAATACGTAATATTTACCTCTATAGGTCTTGTTTCTGTCGGATACCATCAAAGATGTTGTCTGATTTGTATCCGGATCAGTGCCTGTGCCTATTCCGATTTCCGACTTGAACGCAACATCCTTAGCCGCCGTTTCAAAGAACGGGAATGCGTAATTCTCATATGGCTTTATATATTGGTTGGTTTTCAGATTACCCGATTTTCCATCACTACTACTGTAGGACTGATCCCACCAAGACATATCAAAATATGGTATGGTATTAGAATTATCATTAGCCATCAGCTTGTATTCACCGGTATTACTATCCCTTTGGAGCTGATTCTTTACAAGCCCCTGAACAACAGCATCGTAGGGCTCATATGTTCCTGGTTCCTGACCGGTATATCTGAATGCAAGGTTCGCGCTCCAGTTGAAATTATTCAATGTATTACCAAAACCAAAATTATCGTAATAACTATCGTAATTACTATCATGCACCTCAAGGTCAAAATTATATTCATCATTATTATGATTGTGAGCAGCACGTTGATAAGCAGTACTTGCAGTATACATATTCTGACTTGTACTGTAAGTACCGGAAGGCATTTTTGGCAGCCAGAACTGTCCCAGATACATCGGATAGTTGGTCGATGAATTTGCATAATCCGAGCCGCTTATAGCTTCATTAATTGTAAGATATGGTCTTTTTGCCTTACCTTTTAATGACGCCTTCGGTTCTCTTACATCAAATGTTTCAACCGGAACAAGAGAATTATTATTCTCGAATTCGTCATACACACCCACACCGTGTTCACCATCTTCAATTGAGATATCTACTGTTTGGTTACCTTTTCCTTCACCGCCATTATTAATAATTGCTTTTGCAGCTCCGGTAGGAATATTTATCTTATATCTATGTTGATCATAACTATTTTTTCCAATCCAAGTCATTTTAGAGCCTGGCCAAACACCGCCACAAGGCGAATTATTACTGTCTATAAAATACGCATATATATCGTTTTTCCAACCATGATTGCCGCTGCTATCATTTAGCTTCTTAGTCTTTGAAAAGACCAAATAGTTTCCGGCATTAACTGTATAATACGTATAACTATCGTCAGTAGTCGAATTGTGATCATACTGATAATCATAGAAATCAGCCTGAGTGGTTATGTAATTATAATCATGTCCGTCCTCCGTGAGCACATTACCCGTACTCTGCACAGTATATTTACCCGAAATGACCGCAACATTATCGTTTACTTTAACGAGGTTGTCGCCCTCGTTCTGCGGGGCAAAAAGGTTGTACTGCACGCCGTTGTATTCGACACTCATGATCTGCTTTGAAAGATCAATATCATTCGCATTATCACCCTGTCTTGACCATGAGTTCAGCGAAACATTTCCGTCGGTAACATATTTCGCATTACCGTCCTTGGTAAGCGCAGTCGCTATCGAATAGCTGCCCGAAGGCGTACTGATCTTTCCGTACTGCGGAGCTGAATCTGAGGTGAAAAAGTTCTTGTCAAAATATAATTCGTAACTTGTTGAGTTAAGCGAACCGAGATCGCTCGTTATATAGCACAGCTTCGTTCCGTCACCGTAATCCATCGGAGCCGGATTCGTACTCTGGAAATCAGTTACTCCGTAGAAGAAGCTTCGTCCGAGTATCTTTCCCTCAGGGAAATAATATTTCTTTATCTCTGTTCCGTTCGATGTACATATATGTACCGACTGCCACGGTTCTTCGCCGCTGTCGCGCGCAGGGACTTCAAATTGTTTGTATTGATAATGCCTTGCCGGGATAGTATATTCCTTAGAAGTGCTGTATTCTACTCCCTCGGTACTGTTCCAACTCGTCCATTGACCGTTTTCATATTTTTTGGTAAGGGTGGAATATTTGATCTGAAGCGTGACGTTCTGATCATCCATATTGAGGATCGAGAACTTTTGCGAGCTGTAGTTCGTTGTTTCCTCAAATGTCCCCTTGACATACATACCCTGTACATATCCATCATTGCCAACATTATAACCACTTGTATTCAGGATCAGAATATCTTTATCTTTTACATTGTTAAGCGAATAATCAAGCGTCTGATATTCTTTGTTGCTCCAATGGTCATTTTTGAGAATTATCAGGTAAGAATATAGATCCTTAGCTACAGTGCCCTTATACAGCTTTCCGCCGTCCGAACCGGTTTTGCCTGAAACAGGATCCATCTGCTTGATACCTGTATTATTAGTGGATTTGTAAGCATAGAAATATACATGATCGGGAGTTTTTGTTCCCCAATCATTGTCTTTTCCAAGGCAGGATGAATCAAAATAAAAGGTTATCTCATTCGCCGCAGCTACCTGGTTGGATCTGATACTGCCCATTATTACAAGAATACCCGAAATAAGAATCAGGAAACACATAAATACCGACATCACCCTGAATCTTTTTTTCTTCGCCGTTTTCATCAGTACTGCTCTCCCCTCTGTTTACAAATTATAAAACCGGGAACATTTATCATAATTATACGAAATTTCTATCCATGCTCCTGATATACCGTCAAAATAAACCATACCTATACTTTATCACATATTTTTCAAGCTGTCAATCATTTTTTGTCGATTTTATCCCAGAAAAATTTCCCGCACAGGTTCATTCTGTGCGGGAAAATAATAAATAATATTTATATCATGCAGTCGCTATATCTGCATTTTATTCATTTTTTCATAAATTTTCTTCGCCTGTTCGCCGTTTCGCATGATTTCCTCTTTAAGCGCACCGATATCCGGGAATTTCCTCTCCCCCCGGATAAACTCCAGCAGCCGGACGTCCGCCGCCTCTCCGTAAAGCTCCCGTCCGCAGTAATCGGGCATCCATGTCTCAATAAGCACCCCGTCCGACCCGACAGTCGGCTTTATCCCGATATTCGTAACTCCGCAAAAGCTTTTTCCGTCAATGCTGACCCTCGATGCATATACACCGAACCTCGGCTTGACAAGCTCCGCCGGGAATACCTGGTTCATTGTCGGCGTGCCCCAGCTCCTGCCGAGCTGCCTTCCATGCACCACCGGCAGACTAAAGCCGTACAGCCGCCCGAGCATATCATTCGCCTGCGGTATCTCTCCCGCGATGATGCTCGCCCTTATCCTCGTCGAGCTTACCGGGCTGCCGCCGAGCGTTATCCTCGGCCTCGCCAGCACACTTATCCCCGACCCGCTGCACATCTGTTCAAGCTGAGCGCCGCTGCCCCTGGCTCCTGCCCCGAAATGATAATTGAACCCGCAGGCTATATGCCTTGCATTGAAGCAGCCGCCTATGACCTCGCTGACAAAGCTCTGTGCAGTTATATCCTTTATAGTAGTAAAATCTATCAGATAGACCTGCTCCACCCCCAGCTCCTCAAACGCAGCAAGCTTTTCGTCAAGGGTTATTATATTGTTGCTTTTTTCTCCCCGGAGGACAGTCCTCGGGCTTTGCATCAGAGTAAAAACCGTCGGCAGCAGTCCGTTTTCGCGTCCTGTCCTGACAGCCTCACCTATAACAGCCCTGTGTCCCCGGTGTACCCCGTCAAAATAGCCCAGAGCTACGGATGTCGGCTCTGATGAGCGTACCAGCTCTTTCAATATTTCCATACTTATTTCATATGTCCTTTATCATCAAAATAATCAAAATCGGAAGAATCCATATGTTCATCCTTTTTGAGATTTTCGTCTCCCTTTTTAAACATTCCGCTTCCTGCGGTATAATCATGTCTCGCAGCTCTTGCGCCGACAATTCCCATCAATACTGCCAATACAGCAAAAGTGATCCATATTTCCATAATATGCCTCCATCAGTTTCCATGCGAAAAATTCTTCTTCATTTTCAATTCTCCGCAGGTAGTATCAATTATTCCCAGACCGAGAAATTTACCTTCGCCGTAAACTCTCAGCAGCGTACCATCATCATATCCGGCTGCCCTTTTCAGCCTGTCCAGCGACAGCGCCGCTCCGTTGGAGAAACGCACAGCCTGCTTTTCGCTCACCGTTATTTCCCCGAAGCACCGGAAAATACTGTCTGTCGGCCGCAGGACATCCTCAATTCTGCCCTCGTCCTTTATTGTCTGCAGCTGCTCAAGCGTGACTGCATCCTCAAGCGTAAATCCGCAGGCAGCTGTTCTTCTCAGCGCAGTCATTACGCACCCGCACCCCAAAGCCTTTCCTATATCATCACAAATAACTCTTATGTAGGTTCCCTTTGAGCATGATATGACCAGTCTGCCGCTCTGGCTTTGTGCATCAAAGCTGACAAGCCTGAGTTCAGCCACCGATACAGGTCTTGCCTCGCGCTCTATTTCTATCCCCTGTCTTGCCAGGTCATAAAGCCTGACGCCGTTTTTCTGCACCGCGGAATACATCGGCGGCACCTGCATGATATCCCCGCAGAACTGCGGAATTATCGCCTCAATATCCTCAGCCGCAAAGCTGCACTGAACCTCGCTGAGCACCCTCCCGGTGATATCGAGCGTATCGGTCGTCATTCCGAGCCGGAAATCGGCATCATATTTTTTATCGGTATCCGGCAGCAGAGATTGTGCCTTAGCCGCATTTCCCACAAGTATCGGCAGTACCCCCGTAGCCATCGGGTCAAGCGTTCCGCTGTGCCCTATCTTTTTTTCACGGAGTATCCCGCGGACTATCGCCACGACGTCAAAGGAGGTAAAGGACGACTTTTTGTCTATGACCAGTATCCCGTTCATGCATCCCCCCCGATACTTTCCGCGCAGGCTGCTATCATCGCATTCTTTGCCTTTTCGGGCGAATCGGCATAGATGCTGCATCCTGCGGCAGCCCTGTGACCGCCGCCGCCGAATTTTCTGCATATTTCCGAAGCGTCGGTATCATCGTCGGCTCTGACGGAGAAGCGGTATTCCCCGTCGTCCTTTTCCTTCATGGTAATACCTACGCGCACGCCCTCTATCTGGCGCGGGATACTTGCGACGCCCTCCGTATCGCCCTGTGAAGCGCCGGACTTTTCCATTATTTCCTTGGATATGCAGACAAAGGCTATTTTTCCCCCGCAGGCATATTCAAGGGTTTCAAGGACTCTTCTTTCCATATCGAGTTTAGCGCGTGATTTGCTGTCGAACATAAGCCGGCATATCATAGCGCTTCTTGCGCCGCATTCCATAAGGTCTGCCGCGATACGGTGAGTTTCGGGACGGACGCTGCTGTATTTGAAGCAGCCCGTATCGGTACACACTCCGGTAAAGATCGCATCAGCGACATCGCTGTTGATCTTCACTCCCATAACGTCAAGTATTTTCTTTACAATTTCCGCGCAGGAGGGAGCCTTCCCGTCCACCACACCCTGAACGGCAAATCCTGTATTTGATCCATGGTGGTCGATGCAGAGATCTATCCTTTCGGCATAATCCTTTGCCTTACCGCTGAGGAGGTCAGCCGTAGCGAGATCCACGCTGACAATATATTCCGGCTCGAACTCCTGCATTTCAAAGCCGTCGGTAATATAATTGTAAAGCTCCGGGATCTCATCCCCGCAAAGCGGGTTTGCTTTTTTTCCTATACTGCGCAGGGCAAGACAAAGCCCATAAGCGCAGCCCACGGCATCTCCGTCCGGTGATTTATGCATCAGGATCAAATAGTTATCATGTTGTTTCAGAAGTGCTGCCGCCTCTTCAAGCGTTACCATCTTCATTTTCGTCATCCTCCGGCTTTATATCTATATCATTGAGTATCCTTGAAATATTCGCGCTGTATTCTATCGAGTCGCTTGCCTGAAAAGCGAGCACCGGCGCATAACGCAGTTTCAGTCTCAGTCCCAGCTCACGTCTTATAAAGCCCTGTGCATTTTTCAGTGCAGCCACAGCCTTTTTTGCAGTCCCGAGACCGTTCATAGAGCTGATATAGACCCGGCAGAAGGAATTATCCTTTGCCATATCGCACCGCACGACAGAGATTATACCGTCATGCAGTCTCGGGTCCTTCATTTCCCTGAGAATAGCTGTCAGTTCTCTCTGGATATCCTCGGAGACCCTGTCCGATCTGTGATTAGCCATAAAAATACCTCCGTACAGTCAATACTCCGTATCAGTGTTCACCGGTTGTTTTGAGAGCATTCACTGCTTTATAGTAGTCTGCGGCATTAAGCTCACTGCCGCTCATAAGTCTTTTACTGATAAAGTCCATAACATAGACTTCTCTGCCGCTTACCACGACAGCCGCGCCCTCATTGGTATCGACCCATTTTCCGCCGATATTTGCTATTATAAGGAAGCCGAGGTACGCGCCCGCCTTCTGAGCGATACTTGTCTGCTTATCAAACAGGTTCTTATTTATGATACCCCTGCTGAGTGCATCAAGAACCTCCTCAAACGGGACGACTGATTTATCATTCCCGTCCAGTGTGATCCCGAAGGAGCTTTTCACAAAGCTGATGAAATCCAGTGCATTTCCGAGCATCACAAGCTCCAGCGACACCAGATCAGTATTCCCCTTCCTGATAAGGTCAAACTGCTTCTGATAATACTGTTCCAGCACAGAAATATCAGCCTTATAGCTGAACCCCTTCCCGCTCTCCGTATCAAGTCTCTTCATAATAAACCACCCTTTCTTTCTGTCCGGGGTCACCCCCCTGCTGGGCTGCCGGCGCAGTGCCTGCGCTGTCAGTTCGCGTAATCGTTCGCTCCGCTCACTCTGCACTCGCAAGGCAGCTTCATAAGCCGCGATCGTTATTTATTGTATACACTCCTTCTGTCCGTCTGCGGAGGCGTGCCGCAACTGTCAATTAAGTAAAGACCGCGCCGGCGTGCCGCCGGTGTCAGTTCACGTAATCGTTCGCTCCGCCGGCGTGCCGCCGGTGTCAGTTCACGTAATCGTTCGCTCCGCCGGCGTGCCGCCGGTGTCAGTTCGCGTAATCGTTCGCTCCGCTCACTCTGCACCCGTATGAAAGCTTTGTAAGCCGCGACCGGCGCAACTGTCAATTAAGTATAGACCGCGAGTAATAAATGTTCGGTATGAGTGCAGAGCGGAACGAAGTGGAGCGAACCCCGCGAATTGCCCAGTGCGGGCACGCACCGCGAATTGCCCAGTGCGGGCACGCACCTTGAATTGACAGCGGAGGAACGCCGCCGGCACATTTAGCGAAGCATACGGTAATTATTTCGTTGCTTTTGTTTTGTATTTGTCAAGCGAATCCTTCGCCCATTCCCTGCCGATATTCAGGAAACCAGCCTGTTTTTCCACATTGGAAAAATTCTTCTTTACGATATCAAGCGAGCGCCTGTATACTTCGAGCCTGGTAGACTGTATATAGGAGCGTCTCTCTCCTCCGACAAAAAACTGAAAGCTTATCGAATTCTTTTCGGTATTCATATCGGTAAAATATCCGGCATATACATTATGCCCGGTTTCCTTTGATACGATCTCCGAAACAGCCAGCTTCGTCAGCTCCACCGCCATATCATTTATCCCGCTCTCAAAAAGAACGATCTTTTCCTTCATCGCATTTATCTCGGGAACGATCCTTTTCCTGACATCAGCCATATCCGGATATTCCGCCTCTAACTTCGCATCGGAAACATTCTGTCGTTCTACCTTCGGGATATAGTATATCATAAACCCGTGTGCCGGGTCACTGTATAAAAACGGATGCTGATAGCGTGTACTGAATCCGCATTTCTTGCATTTCCAGCGGAACGGCGTCTCGTCGAATATCATCTTTCTGAGTGCTGTATTCTCTGCGGTATTCCCGCTTACAAGTATATTTGTTGACGTCTGCTGTGAACATTTCGGGCAGGTGACATATTTTGTTACTAATTCTGACATTTCTACACCTCGTATTGATCCGCCGTAAAACATCCCGGCACCGTTCAGTCCCGGTCTGTCTCACAACTAATAAGGCTTACTCAATATATTCACAATATATTATAGCATAAATTTATACCTTATTCAATTGCCGCAGACAATTATTTTTTCAGATTTATTAAACACCGGCGCTCCGCCGGCGTGCCGCCGGTGTCAGTTCACGTAATCGTTCGCTCCGCTCACTCTGCACTCGTGAGGAAACTTCATAAGCCGCGATCGTTATTTATTGTATACACTCCTTCTGTCCGTCTGCGGCGGCGTGCCGCAACTGTCAATTAAGTATAGACCGCGCCGGCGTGCCGCCGGTGTCAGTTCACGTAATCGTTCGCTCCGCTCACTCTGCACTCGTAAGGAAGCTTTGTAACCCGCGCCCGGCGTGCCGCCGGTGAAGTTTTATATTTACACGAAGCGCCTGCCGGCAGGCAGGAAGCGAAGTGTGACAACAATTCCAAATTCCACTTTCCACATTCCACATTTAGCAAAGCCTCTGTCAATTAAGTATAGACCGCGAGTTACGAATGTTCGGTATGAGTGCAGAGCGGAGCGAAGCGCAGCGACCCCCGCGAGCTGACAGCGCAGGCACTGCGCCGCCGGCGGAGCGAAGCGGAGTGTGACAACAACTCCACACTCCACACTCCACACTCCTAACTCCTCAGCATATCACATGAAACATGGAACAATGATATTTATTTTCATTTTATTCATTATAATTACTGATTTTTGATTTATTATAAGTAATGGGCTTGACATATTGCATAAATCGTATGTATAATAATATTAATTAATATTTGTTTTTTACATTTCTCCTATAGTAAAGGAAGTATTAATAATGAAAAGATCATTTGTGGCATTATGTTTGTCTGCGCTGTTGATAGTTGTTTTTTCGATGGGCTGTGCCGCTAAGCCCGTAACAGAACAGGACTTTGTCGGTATCTATAAAGGCTCAGCCGGCAGCGTTATCGAGCTTCGCACAGACGGAACTGCTCATTATGTCAAACCGGACGGAACCGATTCCGGCGACGGTCCATGGAGCTACAAGGACGGCACGATCGTACTGATGCCGTTTAATCCGGGATACGAGATCTACGCTAATATCTACCCGGAATCCTGCGAGATACCCTCCCTCCTTTTTAAATCGGATCAGGATTGCTGGAAAAACGAAACCTTTACGAAAAAAACATAGTAAATGATCCTCAGCTGCCGCTAAATGCGACAGCTTTTTTCGTCACATTAAAAAAATATACAAAAAACTATATAAATTCCGGCGAGAATATGCTATAATTTAGGCAACACCGCACAAAGATAGTGCCGGCGGAGTGCCTCCGGTGCGTGCCCGCACTGGGCAATTTGCGGGGGTCGCTGCGCTACGCTCCGCTCTGCACTCATACCGAACATTCACTACTCGCGGTCTATACTTAATTAGCAGGCGCGGCGAAGTGCCTCCGGCGTGGACAGACGGAAAGATCGTATACAATAAATAACGATCGCGGGTAATAAAGTTTTCTTACGAGTGCAGAGTGAGCGGAGCGGCGGAGTGCCTCCGCTGTCAAT
>CADCGS010000029.1:0-12240 GCA_902801055.1 uncultured Ruminococcus sp.
GGGACGCCCTCTGCTGTGCATAAGTTCCGCCAACCGATCGCTACGCTCTCGGGGCGTCACTTGTTTCCCAGGGAGTCCCCTCTTCAAAAAAAGTCCACTGGACTGTTTTTGAATTCACCCCCGGCACGAGGGATTGTGTCCGGAGTATTTCGCCGTCTGCGGACGGCGACCGGGGCGCTGAGTCTCTCCTGCCGGCTCGGTCGGCGCTTCTCAGCCTGCGGCTGAGAGGTGTCCACCGGACACCCGCGCCCCCTGGACCCCGCCGCCTTTGAAAAGGCGGGCGAAACTTTGCGCTTTTGTTCCCCGTGGCTTTTTTCAGATCGCGGCTTACAAAGTTTTCTTACGGGTGCAGAGTGAGCGGAGCGAACGATTACGTGAGTAGCGCGTAAGCGCGTGGGTCCAGGGAGCTTGCTCCCTGGCGCCGGGGGGGGGTTAAGCCAGTAAAAGTGTTGTTCCTGCCGGGATCAGGTTTTCGAGATGATCTTTTATGCGTGTGCGCTGTGCCGCTGTCAGATCATCGTCTATTGTCAGCGTCAGAGTGTTTCCGCTTTCCGTAATACTGCCGCTTATATTATAAATATCAAGCATCCTTTCGAGCGAGCCAAGCGTAAAATCTCCGTCCGATACGGAAAGTGCCGCAAGTATGCTCTTTCTCCTTCCTTCAAGACTCGTGTCAATATTGCATATATCCATCACGTCCTCGTACATCCTCAGCCCCTTGTCAATAGCAGTACTTACAAATGCTTCGCGCTCAGTTTCTTCTAATTCACCGAAGATCATGTCAAGCCCCTCCGCATAAGCCATAAGCTCGGCGTATAACTCTCCGCCCTGAGTTACCTCATACATTCCCGTCTCTTCGATGCGCTGAACCATGTTCTGAAATTCTCCCATATCATGCACCTGCCTCTGTAACGGTGACTGTGCCTGCCGTCAGCAGCTTTGATAAAGCACCGCTGTGATCCGTCATATTCACAAATGAATAATTCTCTACACCGGGCGCGGAGATTATCGCTCCGCCAAGCTTTGTCAGGATAAGCGGCTGTCCCACGCGCAGCGAAAGAAAATATTCGCTTATTGCCTCCTGTACATTCTGCTGCACCGAAGCAAAGCTCCAGCCCTGAGCCGCTGTCACCGATACCGATACATTACACGCTTCAAGCACTGCATTGATGACATTTACGCTCAGCCCGGCTGCCTTCTTCTGACCCATGACATTTTGTACCCGGGGAAGCGTCCCCTCACTGCATATGGCTCCTCTCCCGGCAATTACGACCGTTATCGTGCTGCTATGCATACTTACGGATGCCGAGCAGACCCCTTCGTCAGCCTCGGCAATGCGGCGGTAATATTCAAGATTTGCTCCCGAAGCGATATGTCCAAGCTTGTACGCTATCCTCTCCCTCAGTTCCTCATCAGTCTCATCATCAGTTCCGCCGGTAAGGCTTGAAGAGCCGCTGACATTTACCGCAACTGAAAAATGCGTGACTACCGTAGTAACGAGCCTTAACGGGATATTGTATTTCTTTCCCGAGTTTTCAGCTATTATATCAGCAAAAACAACACTGCCTCCTCTTTGTATGGTGCGATCGCTTTCGACAAGATAACGCAGGCTGCCGTCCGAGGTCGAAAGTACTGTCCCCGCCGGGATCGTAACATCATATTCCACCGGAACATTAAGCGAGATCATCGCGCTGCCGACAGCACGCTCACCCTTATTTCTCGTCAGCCCGAGCTGCCGGGCGTGCATATCGAGCTGTTCCCCGGTCGCTGTTGTATAGAACATCTGCCGTTTGAGCCAGTCCGCATAGCTGCTCAGGGCAAATATCTCCCCGGCAAGAAGACGGATGCGGATATCGGTGTCTCCGTGATCCTCCGCTTCATTTCCGCTCAGCTGAGCATATTTATCCTTCATTCTTTTCAGTATTTCCTTATAGCTGTAATTCACACCGTTCCTCCTTTTATCGGTACATTATATTTTTCCGTTCCGATCCTTATAACAGCATATCTGCTGCCCTGTATCGTTTTTATCCCCTCGGCTTCGACCCCCGGAATACCGCCGAGGGCGTCCCGGACAGCCGCCTCTGACTGTCCGGGGTCTTCCGCACCGGCATATCTGTAGACCTCGCTGCCGAGCGTCCGGTCAAAGATATAGCCTCCTCTGTGTGCAGAAAGCGCAATATATACCCGCCGCAAAAGCTTTTCTGTTTCCCCGTAATCCTCCGGGGCAAGATCATCGTCATCATACAGACCCAATACCCGACACCTCCTCGTCATTTATATAAAGCCCGGTACAGTAAATGCATATGCTGCCGTCTCTTTTCAGCCGCACGGATGCTTCTCCCGAGGAAAAAAGCAGTACCTCTCCCGGTTCGATATCACCGCCGTAATATCCCATCTCCACCCCGAGACAGACCGTTCCCTCCTCCGTAGTAATATTCACTACCTTTTCGTTCATTTCCGGCAGGCTCAACATTCCCGCCGGCATCACAAGAGCATTTCTTCCCTTGCCTCCTGCCGTGACCGAGGAGATCCTCGCATCTGTGCTGCCTCTTGCGATCCCTACCGCAGCAGCAGCCGTTTCTTTATCCTCAGCCATATTTTTTGATATCCACATTATTTTCCACCTCCGCAGTAATAACCGTCATTTCTCCGTCCCTGCCGAGAATATATCTCAGTTCACGAATAATGAAGCTTTCTCCCTGTCCGCCAATAACAAGCCTGTCCCCTGTCCGGCAGGATATTATCCCCCCGACCTGTACAGTACAGGTGATATATGCGCTGTTGCCGGCGTCCATCATTTTTTTCGCATAAGCCGGTGAGCGCCGGAAATCATCCGCCGCATTCAGGTACCGTATCCTCAGTCCCTTGTTTTCCCTTGCATGATCGTTTTCCATATGATAAGCATATCCGTCAGCCTTGCTTGTGCGGATATAAATGTCGGAAATAAGGGCGTTTCTCCTTACCGTCCGGCTCAGTCTGAGCCTCGGAGAAGCCCCGTCAAGGAAAACGGTATCCGCCTGTCTCCCGTCAGTAACAATAATTCCGTCATGCGTGACCCACGGCTCCTCCAGTCCGCAGCTGCGGCAGAACCGGCTCAGCACCTGCCATTCGCTCATTCCCTTGGATATCACAAGATCGCCCCGGCAGACCCGGTCGCCGCCCGTATATCCCTCAAACCCGAGCGGACGGAAATGACGCTGAAAAAGCATTTCCATAGTCGGCAGACAATAAACCTGCGGGCACGCCTCATTATCGAGCAGCACCGCAGCCAGACTTCTTGCCTTTACCGTCAGCAGCACACCGCTGCCGCAGACCGTTTCGGTCTGTTCATCAGCATAGCCGAAAAATACCGTATCTCCTCCGTTTTGCACCCTTACGGAATACACGACAGGTATATCACCGCTGAGCGCAAAGGTTATTCTGAGGCTGTCAGCCGGCGCATCCGAGGAGGAGACGAGATTCATGCTTACAGGCTCCGACAGTCCGGTCACGATACCGCTTGTATCGGTCAAAATGTATTTCAGCAAAGTCTCACCCTTTCCGCAGCACTGACGGGCATATCGGGTCTGCGAATATGGGGATTGAGCGATAAAAGCAGATCAATATCCGCCCCGTACCTCCATGCATAATCCCATAGACAGGCAGTCCCGTTTCCCTCTGCAAATCTGGGGCTTTTTCCGGGATGCTCCTTTTGCTCTATAAACCGGAAGCTGTAACCGACGGCGCCCTCCATATCGGAGGCTTTCAGCTCTATATTTTCCGCATAAGCATATATCGGCTCCTGAGAAGGGATATAAAGCATACCCGGCCCCTTCATTGCTGTCTGTTTCAGCGCAAGGAAATCATTGATACACCCTGCGCCGGCAAATTCACCCTCCCCGGTTATCACTCTGCCAGCCACGCCTGAATCGCTGATATTATCGTTCCCGAAGGGAACGCTCTGTACAGCTAATTTTTTCCGGTGCTGTATTCTTATAACTGCCGGGTTGATCGGAAAGATAAAATCCCGGAAGCTCATTTTCCCGTCATTTTTCATAGGCGTCATCTCCCGCATCAAGCTTCCGTGGATACCGGAGCATATCGCAGCGGATAAGCTCCGATATTTCCGCCGCACCGCTTTCATGTTCCTCTTTTTTCCATAAATATTCCAGCTCTGCCGTATCAGGCTGTATCTCCTTCATTTTCATCCTCCGTTCTCATTTCAGCCGCAGCAACACTGATATGCTCGCTGAAGCTTTTTTTATCTGCTGCCGCATAATAATCGTCCCACAGACAGCCCTCCAGAATGATCCTTGTTCCGTCTATTCCGGTTTCCAGCGTAAAATTATCCAGATCGGAAAAATTAAGGTTTTCAAAGGGTCTGACAAACCTGATGCCCGTCAGATCAGCCTTATAGCTGCTGTTCACTCTCAGCCTTCCGATATCATCATTCCTGAATACCGATCTTATCCTGTGGATGACCGCCTTTTTCCTTATCTCTATTTTCTCCGCACAGAAAACCCTTTTGCCGTCTATGCTCACCTCAACATCTCTGCCGCTGATAATTCTTTTTTCCTCTATAACGATCCCTCCCTTCTGCCCGGCTCCTGAAAAAGCCGCAGCCCTTGTAAAACGGCAGGGGAAAGCCCCCCTGCCTTTCATTTACCTGTGAAATGCGCCTTTCATGTATTTATCCCGAAGCTCATTTTTATCGTATATGCTCCAAGCGCCGGTTCGTGCCTGCAGCCTCCTGAGCTGATCGAAATAATTCGCCTTTCCTCATCAAGTCCGACCACATACATACATATCTCCTTCGCCAGAGCACGGCAGTATTCCCCGCTTGATTCATCGGATACACTGACCGTTACGGTCATTACCTCTCTGACGACAGGGGTATCATTCCCGAGAAGGAATTCCCCCTCCTCTGATTCAATGCCAAAGCTGACATACGGCTTTTCTATCGGGAAATCCGTGACCGTACTGTTCCTTTCAAGCACCGGTATCACATGGGCAAAGCTTTCACTCTGCTTTGCACGCAGATACATAGTCATCGCATAGCTCATCCTACGACCTCACCTCCGTTTTTTTCATACATACCTTCATGTATTCTCCGGAGCTGCTTTTCCAGACGTCTGCCCACAGTATATAATATTCATCCGTACCGTCGCTGACAATGCCCGCATAGCCCGCTCCCCCGGGCAGCGCCCTGTCTGCAAACATATAAAAGAGGTGCGGATCGAGCCTTCCGCTGCTGTCTGAACCGATGCCTCCGTTCCGGGACGATCCATTCCGCACAGGATATATGACCGCCCTTGCCTTTGTCCCGTTTATCAGCACTTCCCTTCCGAGCAGTCTGATGATCTTTTCTATCCTCATATCGATCTCTCCTCATTACAGTCAGCCTACCGAGGTAAAGACAAAGCCCTCCGGCTCCAGAAGATCGCGTATATTATCAAATGCCTCGCGGCACAGCTTTTCCGCCGCGTCAACAGCAGCAGCTCCTCCCCGTCGGGCGCTTATCTCGCCGACCTTTATCTCATTCATTCCTCCGTCTGTCATTTCCCACAGCACATAACGGTAATATGCAAGCGCGGCGGCGGCAAACTCCAGTCTGTCGCCGCACACGCACTCCTCCTTATTCCTCAGCCGGCAGGATATATAATCCACTGCCGCCTCGCAAAGGAAACGGAGTCCTATTGTTTCTTCCGGAGAAATATCTGACAAACGGCGGAATATTTTTTCTATTCTCTGAATATTCAACCGTTTACCTCCTGTCAGTATGTCAGCACCTTAACGCTGTCCGGGAAAAGCTTTGCAAAGCCGGTAATGCAGCTTATGGAGGCTCTTTCGAGCTGTCTGTCTATAAGCTTGTCATAATCTGTAATGACATCGCCGGACTGTACCATTTCAAGCGCACAGTTCTTGTCCAGACCGACCACCTTATCGCCGGTAACAGACGGAACATGGATAAGCTTTGCACCGAGCGGAGTGATCATTCTGCCCGTACCGTGGAAAGCAAGACCCGCATTTGCATCCTTCATTTCCGTCATGGAAAGGAGATCCTTCATAACGTCGGTAGGAGCAAGAAGGGTATTCATCTCATACGGTGAAAGCGCACCCCAGAGCTTTACAAGATCGTCATATGTAAGAGTACCTGACGTTGCCGAGCTTACAGTAGCAGCCGCAGGGCTGTTGCCGTCGCCGTTGATGAGCACATCTACTGCATCATTGAGCTGTTCACGGGCAATATGTGCACCGATCTGTCTGAGCGTCACGGTGAAAAGATCAAGCTTCTGGAATTTCACTGCCTCATACGACGCCACGAGCATTCTGCCTCTTTTCTGGAGATTCACAAGCTGGTCGCCTGTCTTGATAGTAGTCTGCGGCAGATACGCGCCCTCAGCGACAGGCTTGAGCTTCTTTTCGTCATCAAGCGGAGAAGAAACCACCGAGCGGTAATCCATACCGTCAATGACTGTCTTTGTCGCGATGATATCGGAAAGCAGGTCAGCGCGGTCTATACCCTGTTTTACCGCACGGGAAACATATTCCGGGAAAAGCGCTGCACTGTCGCTGGTACGGAAAAACTTCTGTACCGTATCGGAATGGCTTCCGCCTGTTTTGATATCGAATCTTTTGAGCTGTCTCTGGAAAGCATCCAGACCCTCCAGCTCACTGCCTCTGTAATTTTCCGAAGGATCAAGCTCCTCCAGTATTTCGGAAAAGGTCTTGCCGGAATTGCCGTACATACCCTTCTCCAGTCTGATAGTATCATAAAATGCCATAATTGATTCCCCCCATTATCAAAGTATGATTCCTGCTGTGCCTGCTGTAGTATCGACGTCAATGACAAGATATTCCCTGCCGTTTGAAGCATCGACTACCGCCTTGCCGTCCGACGCCTTGAGCTTTACAAAGCCCACTGTCGGAGCCGTACCGCTGTAGGGTACTCTGACATAGCCCTTTACCTGAACAGCCGCATAGCCGTTTCTTACCGCGGTGCATATTCCGCAGAACGCTCCGCTTGCCGCGCCGACCTTGCCGTTTGCAGTAAGCATTACGGGCGCCGGCGCTGTGATAGTACCCTGTGTCTCGAAGGTGAGAACATTCTCACCAAAGCCGTCAAATGAAACCTTCATAATAAATTCCTCCTCAGATATTTGTATAGTCGTTGATTTTTTTGTTTTCTGTTTTTGTTCCTGCGCAAAGCTGCGGTCTGAGCGGAACGCTCTTTGCCGCCTTTGCCGACAGCGCACTGCACAGATCCTCAAGCTGTACCGCGCTCATTTTTCTCGTCATAAAATCGAGAGTATCCCTTTTGAGCTGCGGCAGTGCAAACGCTGCCTGTTTGCTGATATCAGCCTCCAGCTTTCTTCTGTATGCCTCTCCGTCGGCTGCCTTTTCCCTCAGAACGCGGAATTTCTCCGCAAGGATATTCAGCTCATCCGCAGAAAAGCTTTGTGCTGTACCGCTGAAAAGTCTTTTTTCTATATCCATATCAGTATTTGCTCCTTTTTTAAATGATTTGATAACGCCCGCCTCCTTCTGAGCCGGCACCGCAACGAAAGACCATTCATATGCATCAGTCGGTTCGTCCAGCGTCATATAGCATAGCCTTCCGTCATACATTCTGCCGCGGACATGACCGCAGCTCCCGTTTTCGCATCCGCATACGGAGCATATTCTCCTTGCCACCGAGCAGCCGACGCTTACCTCCTTTTTAATGCCGCTGTCAAGCTGCATCAGGAATTCGCTGTTGCCGTCTGTTTTCGGCACATAGGCTCTTGCGGTCAGACGGACATAATCCTCTCCGTAAGAGGTCTTTTTTCCCGTCACCGTTTCGGTGCGGCAGGAAAAGATCCTTGCCGTCTGGTTTTTGCTTTTCGGATCATGGTCGGTTATTCCCGTAACGCCGCAGAAAAGTTTCTCGAGCTTTTTCAGGGCGTCCACGGAAAATCTCTCGTGATCCCTGTCTATCTCGTTATCGCAAAGCACCAGTGAAAATGCGCAGACCTCCTCCGGTTCAAGCTTACGTCTGGCGAAGGTATTGATCAGATCGATCTCCCCTTCCCTCAGACCGTTTATATTATTTGTCAAGCGGTTTCCTCCTTTGCTGTTCTTTTTTCTATCTGCTCAGCCTGAGCATTATAAAGTCTTGCTCTTGCAAGCTCCGTTTCGTCCTGGAGATTAATATTTCCCCAGACGATCTGATAATCCCCTTCATACCCGCCAAGCTTCATGAACATACTGCATATCTTGCCGATACAGCCGCTGAGCACCCTGCGGTAATATTCCAGCTCGCTTGTCAGCATATCCGCCTGCTGCGAGGACATCCTCTCGGTCGTTGACCAGCTCAGTCCGAGCAGGAACGGCGGTATTGAAAGCTTCGCCGTTATCTGTTCAAGTATCTGCCGCACAGGTATTTCGCTGTCAGGTATCTGATTTTCAGCGCCTATAGCCTTAATGCTGACATCGCCGACCGAGATGAAATCCCTCGGCTCGATGCTTTTCATAGCCTTGCTCCATTCGCTCGCGATAAGCATAGCTCTTTCCTTGCTTTGTCCCCGTTCATTTTCGCCGGGTCTGTAGGTTACGGCAAAACGGACATTACCGAGCCTTTCCCAGTTTGTTCCCAGGGCACTGAATATTTTCAGGAATATATCGCATACAAAGGGCAAGCCCTTGAGCACCGACGTACCGTAAAGATTTCCCGCCTCGGGCATTATCGCACTGCACAGTATAAGCTCCGGATATTTCACCGGCTCACGGGCAGCACCGTTTCCTGTATATATGGTCACATCGAGCGGATTTTCGCCGCATGAAAGCTCCGCATTATCGAGCGAAGCATTATACAGCGCAGCGATATTTCCCTCCTCATCGAGAACCATTTCCCCGACAGCGGTACCGTAAGTCAGAAGCTGCTCCAGATACTGAGCGATAAAGCTTTCTATTCCCATGCTTATACCGTTCACCCTGACATCGCGCAGAAAATCATTCATAGCTGTCTGCGCCGCTTTGTCGGAGCATTTTACGGTAAATCCCCCGACAAGACGGACTATTTTATAGATAGCCGCATCTATGATAGGGACAGATTCCCTGAGCGAGCGGTAAAGCTCCTTTTCATATGCTCCAAGCGGACGGTAATTGCGTATAAAGGCAAAGGGATGCAGCCCTCCCGTCCCCGGAGCCGTCTGAACGGCAGACACAGCTTCTTTTTTTCTTTTACCAAACAAATTCAAATTTCATTGTCACCTCCCAGTCAAAACCTGAGCGAAGCGACAGCAAAGATGCCATCATCATCACTGCCGCAAAGACAGGTCGCAACAAAATATCTCACATCATCCATTGCGTGGTCATTTTCCTTCAGCGGGGCGTCTCTTCCTCCGCTTTCCCATCGGTACAGACCGAATTCGCGGATACAGTCTCTGCAGCTGCGGCATATCCGGATATCACCCTGTTTCAATGCGGTACCCACCTGACGGATACCGTCGATCACCTGATTTCTTGCTGCCCTTGTGCGGTATTTTCCATGCCGCCTGATAACCTCAATAAAGCTTGCAGCAGAAGGATCAACTATGATCTCAGAAACAGGTCTGTCGCCTGCCAGTCCGCAAAGACCCTGATAATGCTCCTCATCCGTTCTGGACGAGCCTTCTCTGCGGGAGCTGTAGTAATACTCACTGATACGGTACCACACTCCGTCATAAAGCCCCCACAGTCCGAAGGAGGAGGGATTGACCGTACCGTAATCGCAGGAGATAATGTAATCGTCAAAATCCACCTGCGGCACATCGCAGAGCATTTTATCATCCGACATAAACGGATAAACAAGACCCTCCGCCGCTGTCCATTCACCGAGAACGAATCTCCGGTAAAAGCTCCCGCTGTAAAGTTTTCTGTATCTTGCGAGCATTTCAGCCGACAGCGAAGGATTATCCTCCATACTGAAATGGACATACATTATATTTTTCTCCTCAGCCTTTTTCACCCATTCCAGATTAAACCAATGCTGCGGATATTCAGGATTGCAGTTGAACCATAGCTTTGACCCATCCCTTGAGCATCTTGCGACCGCCTGTTCCACGAAGGATCTCGGCATAAGCGCCGCCTCATCGAACAGCACGCCGCACAGTGTAATACCCTGTATCAAAGCAGCCGCCCCCTCATCTCTTCCCCCGAAGAGATAGAAGGTATTATTTCTTTTCCCGTCCGACACATCCACGATATTAGCGGACAGTCTTTCATTGACGGAAAAACCAAGCTCCCTGAGTATCCCCACCAGCGGCGTCACCAGGTTCCTCTTTACCGAGCGGATAGTTTTCCCGCACACAGCAAAGCTTCCCCCGTCAAACGACAGCATTGCCCAGCTCACGAAAGACACGCTCATACACAAAGTCTTTCCGCTCCTCACCGCCCCGTCGCATATGATCCCATCCTTGTTTTTTCCCTCCCCGCACCACCACCTCAGCACCTTCATCTGTTTTTCCGAAAAATTCCTGTACTTCACATTTTCTCCTTTCTCCATCCGGCGTCCCGCCCCTGCTGGGCTGCCTTCTTGCTGGGCTGCCGGGTCTCGCCTGCCGGCTCGGTCGGCGCTTCTCAGCCTGCGGCTGAGAGGTGTCCACTGGACACCCGCGCCCCAGACCTGCCCGGGGCTTCTCGCCCCGGACCCCCGCCAGGGAGCAAGCTCCCTGGACCCACGCGCTTACGCGCTATTCGCGTAATCGTTCGCTCCGCTCACTCTGCACCCGTAAGAAGGCTTTGTAAGCCGCGCTCTGACCTAAAGCCACGGGGAACATAACGCCGGCGCACCTGTCGATAAAGTAAAGACCGCGCCGGCGTGCCGCCGGTGTCAATTCACGTAATCGTTCGCTCCGCTCACTCTGCACTCGCAAGGCAGCTTTGTAATCCGCGGTCGGTGTGCCTGAAATGATAGTTACGCATGGGATATACTTGCAATACATTACTGTCGAAGCCGCACCTACCAATAAAGTTAAGACCGCGAGTTACGAATGTTCGGTATGAGCGCAGAGCGGAACGAAGTGGAGCGACCGCCGCGAATTGACAGCGGAGGCACTCCGCCCGCAAGGCAGAAACGGAGCGCGGCGGCGGTGCGTGCCCGCACTGGGCTATTCACTCCGGCACACCGCCGGTGTCAGTTCGCAGTGCGTACACGATAAATGTACTTCCTACGGGCGCACCGGATAGATTTTCTCACATCTACTCCATGGGCGAAGTCCCCACAAGGGCTTTGTAGAAATCCGAAACATTGCGCCTGTCATTTTCGTCGATATCCTCAAGCTTCTCCAGTGCCTTTATTCGGTCAAAGAATTTGATCTCCATTGCTCCGTCCTTCGGACGCTTGATCTCAGCCACATTGAAAAGATCGTACCTTGCCGGATCAACAGCAGCCGGGTCGCCCTCAAACATCAGCCGCACCGCATCTGAAACATCTCCGAACGCAAGCCTTTCATATCCTGCTCTTGCCATCTGACGGCTGTTTCTTACTCCGCTCGAGCTGAGCCTGTCGATATACAAGGTTATATCCTCGCGCATCAGAAGCATCGCACCGTTTTTTTCAGGCTGTTTGTATCCTGCCCGCACCGCGGCCTCCTTTGAATTCCCGCAGCTCACATAATAGATACAGAACATCCTTTCCCTTTGCGTCAGATTTTCTTTTTTGTCATTCAATGAACAACCCCCTTTCAATAGTCCCTACCAAATAAGAAAAAGTTGACCCCAAAAGGTCAACTTTTCAGAAATTTTTTTAAATTTTTTTATTTTCAGCCCGAAAAAGCCGTTGTTGTGCAATTTATACGACAGAAACCGGAACTATTTTTCATTAAAAGAATATTTTTTGTTGCCCTGATATCAACTAAAAAGCTCCTCCTTCCGAACAAAGACCGCCTGACGTCTTAGCACCGCATCTTGTGCCCGAAGTGAGTATTCCTGGGGGGACTTTTTCCGCCATTCAGAACAAAAACAGTCGGCGCAAATCCCCCGCGTATTGAAAGTGCTGTCTTCTCAATATCGGCACGAGGTCACATCACTTTCGAAGCCGCAGCCATAATTATGTATCGACTACAACAGGCAGCACTGCGCTCTCAGTTCGCGTTAAAGCTTCTTACAAAATCACACTGTCGAAGCCGCAGCCATAATTATGTATCGACTACAACAGGCAGCACTGCGCTCTTTAAAAAGGCTTGACCTAAACTTTCCATTTTGTTTCCCGATACTTTTAATAAAGATCGCGGCTTATGA
>CADCGS010000029.1:12273-15670 GCA_902801055.1 uncultured Ruminococcus sp.
CGGCGGAGTGCCTCCGCAGTCAATTCGCGGCGGTCGCTCCACTTCGTTCCGCTCTGCACTCGAACCGAACATTTATTACTCGCGGTCTATATTTAATTAGTAGGTGCGGCTTCGACAGTGATGTATTGTAAGTATATCCCATGCGTAACTATCATTTCAGGCACACCGACCGCGGGTTACAAAGCTGCCTAACGATTACGTGAATTGACACCGGCGGCACGCCGGCCAGGGAGGAAGGTACTTTTTTGTTGAATCATCGGGGAAAGTGTAGTATAATGGAGATACTTAGGACAATACCGCACACAGATAGAGCCGTTGATGCGCCCCCTGTTTTTTGTCAGAATGTGCAAAACGAGACAATAACCTGACGGTTATCAAGTGAGTTTGGTTCAAATGACGGAAAATGAGTACCCAAAGGACACTTCCTTCGGCGCAGCAGATGCGCGCTAAGGCAATACCGCACAAAGATAGTGCCGCAGATGCGCCGTCGATTTTTTCGTCAGATTGTGCAAAACGAGCGTAGTTAACCTGACGGTTATCAAGCGAATAGCAAGCAGATGTGGTGCTAAGCCGTAAGGCGGTCTTTGTGCGGTGTTGCCCTAAGCCGTAAGACATTCTCCCGGCGGTGTTGCATTAGAAAAAAAGAAGAAAGGATAATCAGAATGGATATCAGACAGCAATCATTACAGAAACACTATGAATGGAAGGGAAAGATCGAGGTCGTTTCCCGCGCACCGATCACTAATTCGGAGGAGCTTTCCCTTGCCTACACTCCCGGAGTTGCGGAGCCTTGCCTTGAAATCCAGAAGGACTATGACAAATCTTTCCAGCTGACCCGCAGAAATAACCTTGTCGCAGTTATCACAGACGGCACCGCAGTTCTCGGACTTGGCGATATCGGCCCCGAAGCAGGTATGCCGGTAATGGAAGGCAAATGTGCTCTCTTTAAGGAATTCGGTGATGTAGACGCATTTCCGCTTTGTGTGCGTTCAAAGGATGTTGATGAGATCGTCCGCACAATTTACCTTATCTCCGGCAGCTTCGGAGGTATCAATCTTGAAGATATCGCCGCGCCGCGCTGCTTCGAGATCGAGCGCAGACTTAAAGAGATCTGCGATATCCCCGTATTCCACGACGACCAGCACGGCACAGCTGTCGTAGTTGCCGCTGCTCTTGTAAATGCACTGAAAGTAGTAAACAAAAACATCGGCGATATCCGCGTTGTTGTAAACGGCGCAGGCTCGGCAGGTATCGCTATTTCCAAGCTAATAATGAAAATGGGCGTTCAGCATCTTACCCTCTGCGACAGCGTAGGTATTATCTGCGAGGGCGATGAGCGCCTCAACAGCGCTAAAGCAGAAATGGCAAAGATCACTAACCGCGATCACCTGACCGGTACTCTTGCCGATGCTATGAAAGGAACGGATGTGTTTATCGGCGTATCCGCTCCCGGTATCGTGAGCGAGGATATGGTTCGTTCCATGAATAAGGATGCTGTCGTGTTTGCCATGTCCAACCCCACTCCCGAGATCATGCCCGACCTTGCAAAGGCAGCCGGCGCAAGAGTCATCGGTACGGGACGCTCCGATTTCCCGAACCAGATCAATAACGTTCTTTGTTTCCCCGGCATATTCCGCGGCGCTCTTGACTGCCGCGCAAGAGAGATCAACGACGATATGAAGGTCGCCGCAGCCTATGCTATCGCCTCCATCGTCGGCGACGATGAGCTGAAGGAGGAATATATCCTTCCGTTTGCATTCGATAAGCGCATCGGTCAGACCGTTGCTCAGGCAGTAATCGACGCAGCAAGAAAATCCGGCTCCGCACGTCTCTGATATCAATACTAAAAAAAGGCACCTCCGCAGGAGAAATATTCTCCACGGGGGTGCCTTTAATATTTTTTACGGACGATCATTCATCAAAACCGTCATCATAATCATCTTCATTTATTTCCGCATCAACAAAGTCAGCTGAGGATTTTCCCGGCTTTGAATTATTTATGCCCTTTTTGAATTTCTTGACGAGGGAGCGGAGATAAAACATAGTAAATATATCCCACACGCCGTCAATGATAAGTGAAATCCCGAGGAAAATAACAAGCAGATGAAAGCCTGTAAACGGATTGATAAAGGAAACCACACTGGCAGCGATCATAATAATAGCTGCAAGCGCCTGTATAGCCCAGCTTTTGGATCTCATATGAGAGAACTCAAGAGCATACTGCAGCTTGAAAACACCGCCGATAAACAGAATAATAGAAAGCGCTGCGATTATGAAGCCGACAAGCAGATCAGGGCGGATCATTATATATACACCGAACACAAGCAATGCACAACCCTGTATGAGTGCAAATGAACCGAATATTTCATTATTTCTCAGCCTGATATACTCAAAAAGCTTGAATACACCCCATACACACAATGCAGCAGCAAGCACCCTGCAAAGTATCAGAAGCAATGCGCCCTCCTCTTTGCTCGGAAAGACAAGAAGCAGGACACCCAGTGCAACAATTCCGAGATTGATCAGGAAAAATTCGCGGGATAATTCTTTAGCTTTTGCTTTTACTTCATTTTTTTTCATGATATTACCTCCTCCGGTAAAATATTATATATTTGTATTATAACACTTTTCTCCAAAAAAAGAAACACCTCTTATAAAATTGTCACAAGAAGAATTTCGACATATATTGTGAAAGGCAGACGCGGTGATCTAAAAGAAAAAACGTGCATTTCTGCACGTTTTCTATGAGTGAGACGATAAGCCGGGTTCTGTCGTGAACAGCCATCTATCTTGGCAGCCCGTTGCCGGTACTGCTCAGTGCCGCCTCGTGAAGCCATCGGGCCGATGAATACACTTCGCTGAGGCGTTGCTCCGGATAGGGTTTACATGGCCGCAATGTCTCCACTGCGCCGGTGAGCTCTTACCTCGCCTTTCCACCCTTGCCTGCAAGCAGGCGGTATATCTCTGTTGCACTTTCCCTGGGGTCACCCCCGGCGGCCGTTAGCCGTTATCCTTGCCCTGCGGAGCCCGGACTTTCCTCGGGTGCGGCCTTTCGGCACTGCATCCGCAGCTGTTTATCCCACTCATGCTTTTGATTATAACATAAATCTGATCTATATTCAATTGCCGGAAGCGATTATTTTTCAGATTTATTAAACCTTCGCTCAGCCGTCCTGTATACGCCTAAAAATCCGCATAACCCGGCAATAAAGCCGCACTTGCTATTAAATTGACAGGTGCGGCTTTGACAGTGATGTACTGTAAATATATCCCATGCGTAACTATCATTTCAGGCACGCCGGCGGTGCGTGCCCGCACTGGGCAATTCGCGTAATCGTTCGCTCCGCTCACTCTGCACCCGTAAGGAAACTTTGTAAGCCGCGATCGTAACTAAAGC
>CADCGS010000030.1 GCA_902801055.1 uncultured Ruminococcus sp.
AATGCCATGAAGGACGGGTATAAGCTTGATACGAACCGCGAGGTGCTTGCATATACTGCGGCGAATTTTGCGGCATCCCTTTCGGGCTGCTGTCCGGTAAACGCCTCTGTTTCAAGGACGGGGATAGTGCGCCAGTTCGGTGTGCGCTCACAATGGTTTTCGGTATCCGCGGCAGCCGTGATGGCGGCGGTGCTGTATCTTGCCGCACCGATAATAGAATATCTCCCTGTCCCGGTGCTGACCGCGATAGTTATATCCGCGCTGATGAATGCCTGCGAGTTCCATGAGGCGGCTAAGCTCTGGAAAACAAGCCGCAATGAATGTTATATTTTCCTCGGTGCATTTTTTTCGGTGCTTGTATTCGGTACGGTCGCTGGAGTTATGATAGGCGTTGTCCTGTCGTTTGTGGCGGTCGTCATACGTGCGGTCGTTCCGCCGAGAGCCTTTCTGGGTGTGATACCCGGCAAGGACGGCTTTTACAGTCTCGTAAGGAACAGGGAGGCACGTCCCGTAAAGGATACGGTAATATACCGCTTTGGCGGGAACCTGTTTTTTGCAAATATAGATACGCTCCAGAGTGATATCGAATCAGCTGTGACCGGGAATACAAAATGCATCGTGATCCATGCGGGAGCCGTGGGCAGTATAGATACGACAGCCGCCGACAGACTTCTGATGCTTTATCATGAATATAAAAAACGCGGTATCAGCTTTTATATTACCGAGCACGTAGGCGAGGTCAATGATATGCTCCGGCGCTTCGGTGCGGAGGAGCTTCTGCAAAGCGGCGCCGTAAGAATGACTGCTGCACTTGCGCTGAGGGATCTCGGGCTGTCTTGTCCTTATCCGTTGGAGGATGAGGAAAGAGCGGGGCTGTTTTCGTTATCGCTTCGCATACAGAAAAAGGGCAGGGCGCAGAAAGCGGCATCAAATCCCAGACCGCTGCATATAAGCCGCAGGGCAAAGGGAATACAGCCGGAGCTTGAATGGGCGCTCGGCGGCGACAGCGAAAAATATATGGATATGATAGCCGACGAGCTGATACAGGAATTTACCGGTACGGATATGACGGACAAGGCTCTCGAATCCGCCGAAAGAAGGCTAAGCTGGGGCAGACTCAATTATTTCGACGAGGATGAGATCCTCGACAGGATAGAGCGGCGGATCGCCGGGACATCGGAGGATGATCCGGAGCGTTTCAGAAAGCTTACAGCTGTTCTTGAACACAGGCGTGAGATAATCGAAAAGCGGATGCTTTCGATGGATGAGCATATTTTTGAAAGGCTTATAAGTGCCCGCCGGCGGTATGAGGAAAAAATGAGGAAGGAAGACCCGGCTGCATATGAGCAGTTTATTTCCCGCAGAAGGGAATATTATGCGGGAATAAAGATCTCTGATCCGGAGCTTGCGGAAAAATACCGCGGGCTTCACGGAGAAGAAAACGATAAAAAGAATGAGCCGGAAGGATAAAGAGGAAAGAGAATGGATCAGCAATTATTTCAGAATTTCATTACAGTAGGAACACAGGTGCTGGAGCTGTTCATATTAATAGCACTTGGCTTTTTATGCGGCAAGCTCGGGATGCTGAATGACAAGGCAGTAAAATCCATAACGGATATCGTGCTGTATATAGTCTGCCCCTGTGTGATAGTAAAAAATTTCATACGTCCGTTTGACCAGGGGATGCTCAGCGGACTGCTTCTTGCTGCTGCGGCGGCTATGTGCATACATATCGTATCAGCAGTAATAGCGATGCTTGTTTTCCATGACAAGAAGCCGGAGCGCAACAGGGTATACAGGTTCGCACTGATATTTTCCAACTGCGGATATATGTCTCTGCCCATGCAGCAGGCTATACTGGGTTCGGACGGAGTATTTTTCGGCGCTGTATACATAGTCATATTCAATGTAGTTATGTGGACATTCGGAGTATGGCTTTCAAGCGGCAGCGGAAAAGATCTTTCCGCCGGAAAGATCCTTCTGAATCCGTGCATAATATCAATGGCGGCAGGTCTTGTGATATTCCTGACATCACTGCCGGTACCGCAGCTTATCGAGGAGCCTGTCAGCTTCATGGCAAATCTCCGGGACGGCAAAGGCTTTATCTGCGTACTGCTCAGGCTCATAGCCATACCGCTGCTTACATTCGGAGGAATGATGCTTTGCGGCATACGCGGCACTGTGCTGATAAGCTGCGTCATAGCGGCGTCGGCTCCTGCTGCTGCCGCGACAACGATGTTTGCCGCAAAATTCGACAATGATGCGGAGCTGTCCGTGAATCTTGTAACACTGTCAACTCTGCTCTCGGTGATAACGATGCCGCTGATAGTAGGCTTTACCCAGACAGCCACAGCGTAGCGGCAAAGTCAGGGCAGCACCGCCGGGAGAACTTAGTACCACATATGCTGCGCCCAAAGGAAGTGCCCTTGGGATACTCATTTTCCGTCATCCGCACAAAACCCGCTTGATGACCGTCAGCTTATTGGCTCGTTTTGCACATTCTGACGACCGGCAAGCTGCCGGTGCCAATGTAGTTTTGAAAAGATATTATCTGTCGGAATGATAATTGTTACCAAAACTAACCGCATCTGCGGCACTATCTTTGTGCGGTGCGGTTTTTCAATATCTTCTAAATATTCAGTTTCACGGATTCAGGTAAAAATATTATCACTGCGGATCAAAATAATCTCTTATTTATCGAAAGGACAAATGAAATGGATATAAATGAAATAAAAGCAAGAGCGGAGGAGCTTCGCTCACAGATCATTTATCATAACAACAGGTACTATAATGAAGATTCGCCTGAGATCAGCGATTACGAATATGATATGCTGCTCAGGGAACTTGAAAATATCGAAAGGGAATATCCTCAGCTTGCTTCGCCCGATTCACCTACCCAGCGCGTCGGGGGCGAGGCGGCGGAGAAATTTTCGCCTGTAATGCATACCGTTCCGATGGAAAGTCTGCATGATTCATTTTCTCCGGAGGAAATAAGGGATTTTGACCGCCGTGTCCGTGAAAATGCCGGCAATACCGTATATGCCGTCGAGCCGAAGATAGACGGTCTTTCCGTTTCCGCAGAGTACCGAGGCGGCATATTCGTGCGCGGCTCCACTCGCGGCGACGGAAGGGTCGGTGAGGATATTACAGAGAACCTCAAAACGATACGCTCCCTCCCGATGAAGCTTACCCGCCCGATACCCTATATTGAGGTAAGGGGTGAGGTATATATGTCAGAGGAAAGCTTTGAGCAGCTTACAAGACGTCAGGAGGAAAACGAGGAAAAGACCTTCAAGAATCCCCGCAATGCTGCGGCAGGCTCGCTCCGTCAGAAAAATGCTGCTATAACAAAGGAAAGAAACCTTGATATATTCGTTTTCAATATACAGCAGATAGAGGGAGCGGAGCTTAACGGGCATATACAGAGCCTTGATTTTCTCAGGGAGCTTGGATTTACGACCCTGCCGTTTTATTACCGCTGTGAAAATATTGATGAGGTGCTTGCGCGCATCGACGAGATAGGCAATATGCGCGGAGAGCTTGCTTTCGGGATAGACGGCGCTGTTATAAAAGCCGACAGCTTTGCCGTGAGGGAAACTCTCGGCAGTACAGCAAAGTTTCCCAGATGGGCGGAGGCATATAAATATCCTCCCGAAGAAAAGGAGACAGAGCTGCTTGATGTAGAAATAAATGTCGGCAGGACAGGCGTGCTTACGCCTACCGCTATATTTGCACCGATAACCCTTGCGGGAACTACGGTCAGCCGCGCTACCCTGCATAATGAGGAATTCATTACAGAGAAGGATATCCGTATCGGCGATACTGTAGTGCTCAGAAAGGCGGGGGAGATAATCCCGGAGGTCGTATCTGTAGTGCGTCATAAGGAGGGAGCACAGCCTTACCGTATGCCGAGGGTCTGTCCTTCATGCGGAGGCAGGGTAAGCTCTGAAAACGGTGAGGCAGCACTTCGCTGCACCAATACGGAATGTCCGGCTCAGCTTATGCGCCATATGATACATTTCGTTTCCCGTGACGCTATGGATATAGACGGTCTCGGCGAAAAAATACTGCGTGCTCTGTCCGAAAGCGGACTGATTCATTCTCCGTTTGATCTGTACCGGCTTACCAGGGACGATATCCTGAGCCTTGAGGGTAAAAAGGATAAATCTGCCGACAATCTTATTTCTGCAATAGAAAAATCAAAGGGAAATGACCTTTACCGTCTTGTCTTTGCACTGGGGATAAGACATATCGGTCAGCGGGCTGCAAGGCTCCTTGCGGACAGGTTCCGCACAATTGATGAAATAGCCGCGGCAAAGGCGGAGGATATTCTTTCCATTGAGGGCTACGGTGATATAATGGCGCAGAGCGTTGCTGATTATTTCTCGATGGATACCACGAGGAATATGATAGAGGAGATAAAGCAGCTCGGGCTGAATACGAATAACCTTACCGAAAAGCAGGAAATAAAGGAAAACCCGTTTATGGGCAAAACTGTCGTTATCACCGGCACGCTGCCGACCTACAAGCGCAGCGAGGCTCAGGAGATAATAGAACGTCTCGGCGGAAAGGCTGCCGGGAGCGTATCGAAAAAAACAGATTATGTCCTTGCCGGAGAGGCTGCCGGCAGCAAGCTGACAAAGGCTCAGCAGCTCGGCATAACCATAATTGACGAGGACGAATTCCGCAGAATGATCGGCGGGAATATCTGAAAAGGAAAATTCTTGAAATGAAAAATGAAAAAAGGAAACAAAACAAGGCAGGACATTTTCTGCGCTCCTACGGCAAGAAGATGCTGCACAGCATACTGCTTTTCCTGAAATGGTCGCTTATATCCATTGTGACGGGACTGATAGTAGGAGGCTTTTCAACTCTGTTTGCGTTTATAATGGATATGGTGACGGATTACCGTATGCATAATGATTATATTCTCTTTTTCCTGCCGCTTGCCGGCATACTGACTGTATTTCTCTACAGTGCATTCAAATATAAAAATGATAAGGGCACGAACCTTGTTCTCTCCACGATACACGCACAAAGCGAGATACCCTTCCGCATGGCGCCGCTGATTTTTATTACTACTATTCTCACACATATGTTCGGCGGTTCCGCCGGACGTGAGGGCGCGGCTCTGCAGCTCGGGGGTAGTATAGGAAATCAGCTCGGACGGTGGTTCAGGCTTGACGATGCGGATAAGCGTGTCGTCGTTCTATGCGGAATGAGCGCGGCTTTTTCCGCACTGTTCGGTACCCCGATGGCGGCGGCAGTGTTTTCGCTTGAGGTAGTCAGCGTCGGTGTAATGTATTATGCGGCACTGGTGCCGTGTGTGTTTTCGTCAATGATAGGCTCATATTTTGCGAAATTCTTTTCTATCAGGGAGCACGATCTTACCATTACCGACTTTCCTGAAATGAATTTTCTCAATGCCGGCGAAACAACAGCTCTTTCGGTTCTTTGTGCTGCACTGAGCATACTGTTTATACTGCTCCTCCATTCCACAGGAGATCTTTTCCGCAAATATCTGAAAAATCCTTATATCCGCATAACCCTTGCAGCCTGCGTTCTGGTCGGACTGACCTTCCTGCTTGGTACAAGGGATTACAACGGCGCCGGAATGAATGTAATTGCCCTTGCCGTGAAGGGAGAGACAGTGCCGTATGCCTTCCTGGCAAAAATGATATTTACGGCAATAACTATTGAGGCAGGATTCCGCGGCGGCGAGATCGTCCCGTCCTTCTTTATCGGGGCGACCTTCGGATGTACATTCGGCAGCCTGATAGGCTTTTCGCCGTCGGTATGTGCTTCGGTGGGGATGATCGCCGTATTCTGCGGTGTGACGAACTGCCCGATAACCTCGCTGATAATAAGCTTTGAGCTTTTCGGCGCAGGGGGCGTACCTTATTTCATGATAGCCGTAGCGGTGAGCTATTTCATGTCCGGATATTACGGACTGTATAAAGACCAGACTATTGTATACAGCAAGTATAAGACTAAATTCCTGAACCGCAAGACCAGACAATAAAGGAAAGGCAATACCGGAGGTAAGAATATGAATATTCAGCTTATAGATACTCCAGTTGATACAATTGATCCCATTAATGTAGAGCAGCAGCTCGGCAATCTTCAGAAATGGCTGAACGGTCTCGGCGACTGGTGTCTTTCGATCCTGCCGAACCTTATCATTTCGTTAGTCATATTCATTGCGGGCTGGTGGGCGATAAAGCTCATAATGAAAATAATGAACAGGGCGCTTGAAAAATCTAATGTAGACAGGTCGGTATACAGCTTTCTTGATTCCGTTGTCAAGACGGTGCTGTGGATATTTCTCGGGATATGCATACTTGCCGAGATGGGTGTGAATGTATCGACCCTGATCGCAGGTGTGAGCGCCGCCGCAGTGACTATAGGACTTGCGCTCAAGGACAGTCTGTCGAATGTCGCAAGCGGAACGCTTATTATAATCAACCGTAAATTCAAGACCGGTGATTTCATCGAGACAGAGGGCATTATCGGCGAGGTCATAAAGATCGAGATGATGTATACTACCCTGCGTACATATGATTATAAAGAAGTAATGATACCCAATTCCCGTCTTACAACAAATAATATAATAAACCATTTCACATTTGAGGCAAGGCGGCTTGAGATACCTGTTGCGATCAGCTACGGTCAGGATTACGACAGAGCAAGGGACGTTATAATGAAGGTTCTTGCCGATGATGAAAGAATACTTGACGACAGACCCAACAAGGTCATAATCGACACCTTTGCGGAAAGCGGGGTCGATCTGCTGGTATGGTTCTGGTGCAGATCCGATCTGTACTGGCCTGTGCTGTTCGATACGAAGGTCAATATAAAAAAGGCTCTTGATGAGGCAGGCATAGAGATACCGTTCAACCAGCTTGATGTCCACTTTGACGGTGACTTCAACAAAAAGCTTGATGCATTAAGCGGAAATAAAGGAGATAAAAGCATATGATACTGGCAATTGATGTAGGCAATACGAATATAGTTTTCGGAGGGATAGAGAATTCTGTATCCTCCTTTGTGACGAGACTGAATACCGACAAGAAAAAGACAGAGGACGAATATGCTGTTATGTTCAATACGCTTATCATGCTCAACGGCATGAAGCCCTCGGATTTCAGCGGCGGGATAATTTCCTCTGTTGTTCCCCAGCTGAATGAGATACTCAGAAAAGCCGTATGCACCGTCATAGGCAAGGAACCGATGGTAGTCGGCCCGGGGCTGAAAACAGGGCTTAATATCCGAATCGACAATCCTGCCACCCTCGGAAGTGATATAGTTGTCGGCTGTGTTGCAGCTATAGCGGAATATCCCAAGCCGCTCATAGTTATTGACATGGGTACCGCAACAACGCTTGTAGTCGTTGATAAGGGCGGGATATACCGCGGCGGCGTTATCATACCCGGAGTTATTGTAGCGATGGAATCCCTTACAAAAAATGCAGCACAGCTCCAGTCAATAAGCCTTGATGCTCCGAAAAAGGCGATAGGCACTAATACGGCTGACTGTATGCGTTCCGGCATAGTTTACGGAAATGCCGCCATGATAGACGGAATGATAGACCGCATGAGCAGGGAGATAGAGGGAACACCCACCGTAGTCGCCACAGGCGGTCTTTCCTCCAAAATAATCCCCAATTGCAGCCACCGGATCATTCTCGACAATGACCTGCTTATCAAAGGACTTGAAATAATCTACAATAAAAATAATATATGATTCACAGAAATAAAGCCGTACTTGTCCATAAAAGTAACGAACGCGGCTCACAAAGCTTCCTTACGGGTGCGGAGTGAGCGACACGCCGGCGCGAATAGCGCGTAAGCGCGTGGGTCCAGGGAGCTTGCTCCCTGGCGGATTCCAAAGGCGGAGCCTTTGGTAGGGTCTGGGGCAAAGCCCCAGGCAGGTCTGGGCGGCAGCCCAGCAGGGCACGCCGGGCTTGACTGGGAGAGGGAAAGTTTGATATAATTAGGTATCTTTAGATGTGGGGGAAAAGATATGTCGTTTAAAAAGAGAGATCATGTTGTTGCTGAGGTGTCAAAAAAGGGCGAGATGAGCTTGCTCAAAGGGCATCCGTGGATATATGACGCGGAGGTCGTCGCTATAGACGGAACTCCGGCAGACGGCGATATCGTCGATGTCGTTACCGGGAAAGGCAGATTTATCGGATCGGGTTTTTATAACAGTAATTCAAAAATCCGTATACGCCTTATTTCGAGAAATGCTAACGATAAATTTGATGCTCCGTTCTTCGAGAGAAGAATACGCTATGCTTGGGAATATCGTAAAACCGTTATGGGCGATGACCTCGACTGCTGCCGTGTTATTTTCGGAGAGGCTGATACCTTCCCGGGACTTACTGTGGATAAATTCCACGACATCCTCGTTACTCAGACGCTCTCCCTCGGGATAGAACAGCGTAAGGATATTATCTTTCCGCTTTTGTATAAGGTGCTTTCTGAGGATGGTCAGAACATCAGGGGTATATATGAACGTAATGACGTGAGAGTAAGAGAACTTGAGGGTCTGACGCAGAATAAAGGCTTCTATCCGCTTCCAGGACTTGAAATCCCTGACAGTACGTCCGTTGTTATAGAGGAAAATGGTATCCGATATAATGTTGATTTTGAGAACGGTCAGAAAACAGGCTTTTTTCTTGACCAGAAATATAACCGTCGCGCAGCTGCAAAAATAGCTAAGGGAAAAAAAGTCCTCGATTGCTTTACACATACAGGCTCCTTTGCGCTTAATGCGGCGGCAGGCGGTGCGGAATTCGTTTGTGCAGTCGATATTTCACAGGATGCCGTGGATATGGCTCGGAAAAATGCGGAGCTTAACGGTCTTGACGGAAAAATGGATTTCGTATGCGAAAATGTTTTCGACCTCCTGTCTGAAATGAACGGTAAGGAGGGCTATGACTTCATTATCCTCGACCCTCCGGCTTTTACTAAATCACGTCAGACTGTGGACAGCGCTATGCGGGGATATAAGGAAATCAATCTCCGCGCAATGAAGCTCCTCCCTCACGGAGGATATCTTGCGACCTGCTCCTGCTCTCATTTTATGTCGGAGCATCTTTTCGAGGAAATGCTGCACAGCGCGGCTCATGACGCCCATGTTTCCCTGAGACGTATTGAATACCGCCAGCAAGCTCCTGACCATCCTGTGCTTTATAATGTACCTGAAACGGAATACCTGAAATTCTATCTTTTTCAGGTAGTTTGATGAGATAGAGGTGAAGGTCATGAATTTTATCAGAGATACTGTCTCGGCAGAAGGAATGTCGATGGAATATATAAAATTCGGCACCGGCGATAAAGCTCTTGTTATCCTGCCCGGACTGAGCGTTCAGAGCGTGCTTTTATATGCACAGTCTATCGTTAATCATTACAAATTATTTACTAAGGATTTTACGGTCTATGTTTTTGACCGCCGGACAAAGCTCCCTCCGGTTTATTCCGTCCGTGATATGGCTTATGATACGCTTGCGGCGATACGTAAGCTCGGACTGGATACAATAAGTCTCTTCGGTGCATCCCAGGGCGGTATGATGGCTATGGCGCTCACAGCCGCAGCCGGGGAGCTTGTAAGCCGTCTTGTGCTTGCATCAACTGCCGTCCGCGCCGATGAAGAAAGTCTTGCGGTGATTGAGGAGTGGATGTCCTTTGCCGCAAAAAAGGACAGCAGAGGGCTTTATCTTTCAATGGGAGAAAAAATATATCCCCATGATTTCTTTCAGCATAACAGGGCTGTATTCAGCCAGTTAGCCCAAAGCGTAACCAATGAGGAAATGGAAAGATTCGTTATTCTTGCGAGCAGTATCAGGGACTGTGATATGCGTGAAGATGCGGCGGGAATAAGCTGTCCAGTATTTATTGCAAGAGACGACAGTGATAAGGTATTCGGTGACAGTGCCGGTGCAGAGATGACCGACTGTTTCAGTGGCCGCGCCGAAACAAAGATCTACAAGGGTTTCGGTCATGCGATGTACGATACTGCCCCCGACTATATGGATATGGTGTATGGTTTCCTTACGAAATAAGATCACGGGCAGGATGAAAATGAAAAAATTATTCAGTGAAATACCATATATCAAGGGTCGGCGCATATTACTGAAAAAAATCACAGAAGCGGATGCAGAAGCTCTGAGCAGTCTTGTACGGAGCGATGCAGTATATAAATACCTTCCGACCTTTCTGTTTGAGCGCAAATACGATGATATACATTATGCAATACGCCGATTGTATGATGAATGTCTGGAGGAATCCATTATTCTCGGAATATTCATGGGCGGGGATTTCTGTGGTATTGCGGAATTTTACGGATACCGTGACGAATTACATAAGATAAGTGTAGGCTACCGCTTATCGGAGGAATTCTGGGGAAATGGAATAGCCTCGGAAACGCTTTCTCTAATGATAGACTATCTTTATACCCAGACTGATATAGAGATAATAACCGCAAGCTCGATGGTAGAAAATCTTGCGTCTGCGAATGTTCTGAGAAAAAACGGTTTTGAGCTTGTTGTTCACGAAGCCAGCGAGGACTGGGGCTTTGACCATCCGGCAATAGTTGACAAGTGGATAAGATAAAACCTGCGATGTCAATTCGCGGTGCGTGCCCGCACTGGGCAATTCGCGCCGGTCGCTTCACTTCGTTCCGCTCTGCACTCATACCGAACATTCACTACTCGCGGTCTATACTTAATTGACAGGTGCGGCTTTGACAGTGATGTGTTGTAAGTTTGGTGCGTGGAGAAACACAACAAGGGGATGCACAATTTGATCTGGCATCCCCTTTTAATATTTAGTAGCCGTAGGTGCTTTTTTGTTAATGTAGGCTCGTAATTGTGTTCCGGTGCGTGCCCGCACTGGGCAATTCGCGCCGGTCGCTCCACTTCGTTCCGCTCTGCACTCATACCGAACATTCGTAACTCGCGGTCTATACTTTATGACAGGTGCGGCACGCCGGCGTTCTGTTTCCCGCGACTTTAGTTACGATCGCGGCTTGAAAAGCTTTCTTACGAGTGCAGAGTGAGCGGAGCGAACGATTACGTGAATAGCGCGTAAGCGCGCGGGTCCAGGGAGCTTGCTCCCTGGCGAGTGCAGAGTGAGCGGAGCGAACGATTACGCGAATTGAGAGCGCAGGCACTGCGCCGCCCTCTTTCCCAGGGCGTTCCCTCTTCAAAAAAGCCCCACCGGGGCTTTTTTGAATTCATCCCCGGCACGAGGGATTTCGTCCGGAGTATTTCGCGCTCTGCGGAGCGCGACCGGGGCGCTGAGTCTCGCCTGCCGGCTCGGTCGGCGCTTCTCAGCCTGCGGCTGAGAGATGTCCACCGGACATCCGCGCCCCTGGACCCCGCCGCCTTTGAAAAGGCGGGCGAAACTTTGCGCTTCTGTTCCCCGATGCTTTAATAAAGAGCGCGGGGAACAGAACGGCAAATTCAGGGCAATACCGCACAAAGATAGTACTGCAGATGCGCCGCCTGTTTTTTCGTCAGAATGTGCAAAACGAGCCAATAACCTCTCGGTTATCATGCGAGTTTTCTGCAGAATGGCGAAAAAAAAGTACCCCCAAGGGTACTTTTTTCGGGCGCAGCAGATGTGGTGCTAAGCCGTAAGGCGTTCTTTGTGCGGTATTGCCTTAATTCTTAACTGATCTGCTGTATTATTACTTGGAGGATGCCTGAGAGCGGCGTATTCTCTTATATACGGGATTAATCGTAAGACCCTGGATAACCATCGTGAAGAATACTATCGCAAAGGTTCCGCCAAGTACAATATTGTAGGTGTTTTCGGGAAGGAAAGATTTTGTGCTCATCGCAAGTGCAGCCGCAATTCCTCCCTTCAGACCTGACCATGTCATAAGCCAGATAAAACTGAATCTTTTGTATCCGTCGGGAACATTTCCCATTAAAACAGATGACAATAATATGCTTATTACTCTTGCAGCAAGGCTCGCCACGATCGCTGCTAACGCCAGTATTACAACATTCTTTATCTGCAGGACATGAACAAATTTCAGACCGAGTATTACATAAATAATCGAATTAAGGAAAACATCAATTGTTACCCAGAAGGAATTGAAATGAGTAATTTTTCCTTTATTATCAAATTTCGTGAAAAGCGAACGAAGTATGGAGAAGGTCAGTCCGCAGATCAGGCAAGCTATCGGAGAGGAGAAACCGAATTTTTCACTAATAACAAAGGAAATCGTAACCGCCATCAGACCAGTAAAAATTGCAATGTTTTTGTTCTTTGTGAAGCGGAAAAGAATATAGCATATTCCCGTTACCACAACACCAACAACTATAGCTCCCAGTACTTCCTTTAAAATAAAAGCAGCTGCATTTTCCGAAGAACCCGGATTTACTACACCGGTCAGGCATACAAATAAGATCGCTGAAACGATGCTGTTAAAAAGAGCTTCTCCGCGCAAAAGTGTCGAAATGTTTTTCGGGAACTTGAATTTACTAACGATACCGGCCGAGGCAATCGGGTCGGTCGATGCAACGATGCTGCCGAAGAGCAGACAAACCGGCAGCGGGATACCGATCCCGAGAAGGATGCTTGCTCCGTAGAACAATCCGCCGAAAATGCCTGCACAAAGCAAAGTACAGACAAGTGAAAGAATAACCAGGCGTTTAGCCTGTGACTTGAATGAAGCCAGATCCATATGACAGGAGGCTGCAAAAAGAATAAAGCACAAAGAGCCCTTCATTACAGACTCGTCTATATCAAGTGTCTGTATATTATTAAGCAGGCTCAGGGTATCTGTATTATTTTTGAATACTACACTTGCTCCGATCGCCAAAAGACCTATCAAGGTAGATAAAAGAATAAGCGAAATACCGTAGTTGAGCTTGGTCAGCTTTTCATTAAAAAAGCCAAGCACACATACAAGACTGATAATCATTACAAAAACATATAAATCCATATTACCCCTGCCTTAACATAATTTTTGAAAGGGAGGTCTTTAATTGCATCATCTGATCCCGATACGGCTGTATGACCTTCCTTTTTGTTATGAGATATTATCATCTATAACCGCAGAGAAGATGTCCCCCGCATGATCAAAGCAGCGCTGTAAACAGCTGCTTTCATATAGAATATCCCTTAAATATGATAATTAATTACCATTACTATTATAATGATTTCAGAGTATTAATTCAAGAGGAGTTTTTAATAAATATCGTAAAATATTGTCACAGAATGTCGTAATATTGTGTTTATTATTCGCAAAAGGAACATAAATCTCATTTTCAGAAAAAATGTCAGCCGGAAATGCTGATGCCGGTTCAGGCACGCGCCGCCGGTTGACATAAGTGGAATGATATTATATAATGATAATACAAATGATAACACGGAGGAATTATATATGAGTAAAATGCAGGAACTGATCAAAGCATATGCCGAAAAAAGAACTCAGGAAAACTATCGCATGATAGTATCTGAGGTACAGACAGCAAAAGTATTATGGTCAGCTTATTCACCGGTAACAAAGGGACATTTCATAGATTACGTGCAGGGTGTTGCCTGTGCTTTTGTATTTTCAGAAAAGAAATATTGCGAGGATTTCTGCCGTCATATGCTTAAATCAAAAATGACAGTCGGCGTTGCGGAATGTAAAAAGGAAAGCCGCCTTGCTATGCTTACAGATTATCACCGCAGCGGAATAGAGGGTATCCTCGTTGATAATGGTCAGCCGCATATTCTCGTTGAAATGAAGGACGTAATAAATGCTCCTGATTTTTCAGACCTTCCTGTCAAAGACAGACCTATCCTCAATCCATCTCTCGTCAGCAGCGCGAACCGTTTTTTTCAGTGCATGGAAAACAAAACAGTTACCCCGGATATGGAGCTTAATCTTCTGACAGATGTATACCGCGCAAAATACCTTGTACCGGCGGAAAATGAACCCAAGGACGGTCAGATCACCGTTCCGGCTCTTGAAAGAAACGACGGTGCAAAAATCGTGCCATTTTTCACTGATATAGATGAGCTGAGAAAATTTGAGCAGTCAAAACAGTTCCAGATCGTTGTCGGCGGATTTGAACAGCTTGAAACCTTCTGCAAGGCAGGCGAAACGGTTGTGATCAATCCATTCGGATTCAATTTTGCCCTGACAGGAAAAACCTGTGAGGCGGTACATAATGCGGTAAAGATAGTTCCGCAGAACGACGCAGAACGTGCGGTCATATTCACTCCCGAAGGAGTTCCCGAGGAATTGCTTGAGCGTATCTGTGCGCTTTTCGAGGAATATGATGAGATCACTGCCGGATATGTCAGAGGTCTGCGCAAAAACGGCACCAGCGAGCTTATGATAGTAGTCAGATGCGGTGAGGATACCGAAAAGGCAAAGACCATCACCGATGAGCTTTCTGCCAAAGCCAAGGAATTTACAAAAACCGTTCCGATTTTCACTTCTACGGCTTATCAGATGGGAAATCTCGCTGCAAACGGTGCCATCCCCTTCTTCGAGAGAATCTTTGTTGATTCATCTATCCCCCCGGAGAACTTTTAAGGCAATACTGCACAAAGATAGTGCCGCAGATGCGCCGCCAATTTTTTCGTCAGAATGTTCAAAACGAGCGCAGTTAACCTGACGGTTATCAAGCGAGTTTTGTGCAGAATGACGGAAAAAGAGCAAGCAGATGTGGTGCTAAGCCGTAAGGCGGTCTT
>CADCGS010000031.1 GCA_902801055.1 uncultured Ruminococcus sp.
ATTACTTCTGACTTTTTTCTGCTCCTTTTTGTGGGCTGTCGTGCGACAGCTTTGTTATAATACCACACTTCTACACTTTTGTCAACACCTTTTTTCAAAGTTTTTCCGCTTTTTACAAATTGTATTTTTCTTCCGCACGATTTACATTTTGTATTACAGTTATTCAACCGTGTTCCCTTCCTGAAACTGCTGTATGCACTATACAGCATATAAACTAACCGCGCTCCCGATCAATGCCGGAAACGCGGTTGTGATCATTCGGTTTTTTCAGGCTTTACTTCTTCCTCGATCCAGTTTCCGTAGAGCTTGATATTACCCTTGTTATCAGAATTAACAGGATCTGTCATAATGATAAGGGAATTCTTGCCCTCAACCTCCTTGGAATTCTTATCGACCTTGCTTACGGTTGCCTTTTCGTCCCATGTGCTTATGCCAGAAACATATTCAGAGAAATAGACCTTGTTATTTTCCATCTTATATTTGCCGGTCATTTCATACGGTTCCTTTTCATTCTCGCATACGACTGTAAGCTTATAGCGTCCGTCATGCCTGAATTCAAATACATATTTTGCTTCCTTACCGCATTTCGGGCATTTGACCTTATATGCCTCCCAGACAGCCGGTGTGCCGTCCGGCTTGGCGGTATTGATGATAAGCGCAAGATTGCTCAGCTTATTAAGTATCTTATTTACATCCTTGTAGCCCTTTATCTCATCATAGATCCTTAAAGATTCTTTGTATTTAAGCGCATTATAAGCATTGCCTGCAAGACGATACTTACATTCCTTTGCATTTGCGTCACTCTTTTTAAAACCCGGGATAAGCTGAAAATAAACCAGTGCCTTATCCGGATGATTTTTATTAAGCTTTTCCAGTCCGAGATAATAGATCTGAGTTACGCATTTTTTCATTTCCTCTGAATCTTTTTCATTCAGGCCAAGCTCTTTATAAACATTGAATGCATTCTCGAATTCCTTATCCTCCATATAGCCTGCTGCAAAACCCATTTTTGATTCGATATATTTCTGATCGGAATCCTTGAAGCCCTTGATAGTAGAGAAAAGATCGGCAGCGGGAGCCATACTACCGCGATAGAAATAATTAGTTGCTTTATTGTAAATGCATTGTTTTCTGAGTTCCTCGCTGTCGGCATAGCCGTTCATTTTTTCAAACTTTGCGATAGCGTTATCAAAATCACCGCGGTTCATCATATTAACTGCGTCCGTATAATTCAGATATGGTAGTCCGTAGAAAAAGAATGCAAAGCCTCCGCCAAACAGCACTGTAACAACGAGCACAATAATAAGAAACTTTCCTCTGCGTTTTGAGCTTTCCTGTTCTTTAAGCTGTTTTTTATAATCCTGACTTCTCTTTTCAAATTCCTTTTTCTGTCTTTCCTTATCGGCAATTTCCTTTTCGGCAGCCTCTCTGCGAACCTTTTCCGCCTCGGATTTACGTTTTTCGTCCTGGGAGCGAAGGTAATCCGTCTGGATATTTTCAAGCAGCCATTGTTTGGAAAGTTTACATCCGCTGCATTCGTCTTCGTCATTCCAGTTCAGAGTACCGCAGGCGCAAAGCCAGTGTGTCTTATCAAAAACCGGCTGGAAGATAAGCTTTGTGTGGTCGATATTTTTTCTTGTACAGTTATCTATAAACTGCTTATGCAGATCCTTCTGGACATTATAGATACTTTCCTGTTCCAGACTGATATTGAATCTTATACCGCCTTCATTTTCCCAGACATCGCCGGCAGTTGTCTCTACGCTTTTCAGGACAAATTCAACATTACGGGTCTGAGGGTTCTTGACCTTGATCGCTCTTTCCATTCCGAAAACGCCGTTTCGAGGGATATCGAGATAGCTGTATTTGCAATCCTCGATCGTATCCACGACAATACGCACCGAATCATAGCAGATAAGATCAAAAACGACCTCCTTGATATGCTCCGGCTGGACGTTCATCATTTTGCTGTATGCAAATATACATCCGGCACTGGTATCAAGTTCAAGCTTCATTGTACAGATCGCTATCGGTGAACCGCTGAACCAAAGATGTATATTTTTTTCCTCGATAAGCTGTTTATTTTCTTCCTTTGCCATAACGCAACTCCCTGACCGGAAACGAAACACCGCCCCGACCAATTAATAATTTGTTAATATTTATTCTAATACTTATCTGTTAATATGTCAAGAATAATAGATGTTCAAATTATTGTTTTGTATATATATCAAAAATATTTATTTTTTATATGTATATTTTATCTTTTTCTCTTAACAAAATGTTCATAATCTGCTTCCGTTAGGTTGCCTGGTGCGTGCACCCCAAAGGTACACACACCGTTCTGTTCCCCGTGACTTTAATTCCGGTCGCGGCTTACAAAGCTTCCTTACGAGTGCAGAGTGAGCGGAGCGAACGATTACGTGAGCTGACACCGGCGGCACGCCGGCGGAGCGAATGATTACGCGAGCTGACACCGGCGGCACGCCGGCGGAGCGAACGATTACGCGAATTGACACCGGCGGCACGCCGGCGGAGCGAACGATTACGCGAATTGACACCGGCGGCACGCCGGGGGTTGAAATCATGGGAAGGATTTTATATAATGGGTATGTAATAATTGAAGTGAGGTGAAGGGAAAGACCCGATAAAAATGGAAATCAGAAAAATCGACGCTTCCCTCGTTACCGATACGGTAAAAAAACTGTATCTCGATATGAACTATAATATCGGCGAGGATATTCTCGATGCGCTCAAAAAGGCAAAGGAAACCGAAAACAGCGAGATCGGCAGGGATGTTCTCTCCCAGCTGATCGAAAACAACAAAATCGCTGCGGATGAGGAAATACCGATCTGTCAGGATACCGGTATGGCTGTGCTCTTCATAGAATACGGCGAGCACGTGGTGATCGAAAACGGCAGCTTCGAGGATGCTGTACAGGAGGGCGTCCGCAGAGCTTATATTGACGGCTATCTGCGTAAATCTGTCGTCCGTGACCCAGTTTTCGACAGAACTAACACTAAGGATAATACCCCCGCTATCATCTATACCACTATCGTTCCCGGCAATAAAATACATATCCTCGCCGGCTGTAAGGGATTCGGCAGCGAAAATATGTCCGCTGTGAAAATGCTTACCCCCTCCGCAGGCTTAGAGGGAGTGAAGAAATTTATTCTCGATACAGTCGCCTATGCAGGCCCTAACCCCTGCCCCCCTATCGTCGTCGGCGTCGGGCTTGGCGGTACATTTGAAAAAGCAGCTATGCTTGCAAAAAAAGCAACTCTCCGCCCGATAAATGAACCGAATCCCGATGAACGCTACAGCACCCTCGAAAAGGAACTGCTCGGCGAGATAAATAAAATGGGCTTCGGCCCCGCCGGCCTCGGAGGAAATAATACCGCTCTCGGCGTTAATATAGAAGTGTTCCCGACGCATATCGCCGGAATGCCAGTCGCGGTCAATATTTGCTGCCATGCCGCAAGACATAAGGAAACAGTGATATGAGGGGGTAATACTATGGCAAAAAAAATAACACTGCCTCTTACCGATGAGGTAATAAAAGATCTTAATGCAGGCGACAGCGTCCTTATCAGCGGTTCAATGCTTACCGGCAGAGACGCCGCTCATAAACGCCTTTTCGACCTGATCGAAAAGGGCGAGCCTCTCCCCGTCGATATAAACGGCGAGATCATCTACTACGTAGGCCCCGCTCCGGCTAAGCCCGGCCATGCGGTCGGCCCGGCAGGCCCTACTTCAAGCTACCGCATGGATAAATATGCTCCGGCTCTCCTCGACAGAGGACTAAAGGGAATGATCGGCAAGGGCGCCCGGAATCAGGAGGTCATTGATTCTATGATAAAAAACGGCTGCGTGTATTTCGCGGCTATCGGAGGCGCTGCTGCTCTTATCTCCAGAAGCATCAAAAAAATAGAAACCCTTGCTTATGAGGATCTCGGTACGGAGGCTATATACCGTTTTTATGTCGAGGATTTCCCGGCTATCGTCGCTATCGATTCCCGAGGGAACAGTATCCTCGTCCAGACAAAAAAATAATACAGAAATTCCTCTGTAAATAAAAATACAAAGATCCGCACAGCAGAATCACTGCCATGTGCGGATCTTTGCATTGAAAGGCAAAACAAATCTAAAAAGGATAAAAAGCATTTTTATAGCGCTGCTCATATCTGCAGCCGGACTGTATCTGATATTCAGAGACTCTGTTCCATAAAGTTCCCTGAAATTGGTTTTTCTGGTACCATCTGTCACTATTGTATCAGCAATATCGTGCAAGATACATTATTCTTCAATTTCTCTGCGACCATTACGGAAATAAGATACAATACCAAAAACCCGATATAATCAATGTTTTCGGCATTATATCCTTTTGCCGGTAATGATCCTGAATCTTTTCCCTTGTTCTTTTTCCTTTTTTCTTCTTATTACTTTTCACTCTATTGTGTTATTATTATAACATCTTTCATTATCTTAGTCAACAGTCTTTTCGTCAATTCGTATATAATCAATATATTAATATTGCGTATTTGTATATTTTTACTATATTTTTCATAATTTCAGAGGACAATATTACCATATACTAGAAATAAATCTTTTTATATTTCACTTTTTATGCTATGCATCATACAAAAGTATCCTCACCCTTTGGCAGATACGGACGGCTTACAGAATTATACATATCAGTCCGTTGCAGCCGTCATTTATTATCCTCTCTACCGTCTCCTTAACTTTATTCCTCGCATCGGCAGGCATACGGTACAGCTTGTTATGAAGTCCTTCATTTACCAGCTCATGCAGTGATTTGCCGAAAATATTCGATTCCCATATCTTCGTCGGGTCATCCTCGAATTCCTTCATCAGATAAGCGACAAGCTCCTCCGATTGCTGCTCCGAGCCTACTATCGGCGTTATTTCAGTCTTTATCGTTGTTTTCATCATATGCACGCTCGGCGCATTCGCTCTCAGCCTGATACCGTACCTTCCGCCCTGACGGATTATTTCCGGCTCCTCCAGGGTAAGCTCCTCCATCGACGGCATGACTATTCCGTACCCCGTCTCGTTCACATCATTATACGCCTGACGAACCTTCTCGAATTCCTTTTTCATCCTCGAAAGCTCCATCATCGCATCAAGCATACCGCCCTCGTCGGTAATATCCAGCCCGGTCTTTTCCCCGAGGACACGGTAAAATAATGTCGGGTCTATATCAACGCGAAGCCTTGCGCGTCCCGAACCAAGGTCAACGGCACTCGTCTCTGCGGACAGGACATATTCACTTTCCTTTATCCTGTCGGCAATATCCGCCGCCTCCTTTATCCTTACAGCACCGCAGGCTGATGCCTGTATCGTACCGAAAAGCGAATTTCTCAGCCAGTGCTCCTGCTCCAGAGAGGTCACCCATTTAGGCATATCCACCTTTATTTCCTTCACCGGAAATTCAAACAGCAGCCTTGCCATTATCCTTTTTATCTCATTTTCGTCAAGCTGCATACAGCTTACCGGCTCAACATGGACGCCGTATTTTTCACTGAGCCTGACCGCAAGCTCCCTCGTCCCGGACGCTGACGGGTCGATACTGTTGAGCAGGATGATAAAGGGCTTGTTTATCTCCTGCAGCTCGTTAATGACCCGCTGTTCAGCCTGCTCATATTCCTCCCGGGGAATATCGCTGATGCTTCCGTCAGTTGTAACCACCAGACCTATGGTCGAATGGTCGGTTATTACCTTTTTCGTACCGATCTCCGCCGCCATATTGAATGGTATCTCCTCATCGAACCAGGGAGTTTTTACCATGCGCGGCTCTTCTCCCTCGATATATCCGAGGGCACTTGGGACGATATATCCCACACAGTCTATCATCCTGACCCTGAACCCCGATACCCCGTCAAGCTTTACCTCCACGACGTCCTCGGGAATGAATTTCGGCTCGGTCGTCATTATAGTCCTTCCCGCCGATGACTGGGGAAGCTCGTCCGTTGCCCTTGTCCTTTGCTGCTCGTCACCGATATTCGGCAGGACAAGGGTATCCATGAACCGCTTTATAAATGTGGATTTACCGGTCCGCACCGGCCCCACTATCCCGAGATATATATCCCCGCCGGTTCTTCGGGAAATATCCCTGTAAATATTTGTTTCTTCCACCTTGCTTCCCCCTTACATCGGTATCAGTATCATGCTTCTTGCCTGCACCACATCGTCCGAAAGCTCATTTTCCATACGTATCGCCTCGACAGAGGTACAGTACATCTGAGCGATATCCCACAGCCGTTCGCCCTCATCGGCATAATAAAGCGTCAGAGCCGCTGTGCCGTCCTTTTCGCGCCTTCTGTCCTCAAGTCCCTCGGCGGAGGTTATGCATTTCACAGAGGAATCAGAATATATACAGCCGCTGATATCAAGATCCGCCTTCAGCTCGGCAGTATTGTCTCCCGTAATGCGGAAGCTGACCGAGGGAACGATTATGTCAACAGCACAGACAGCCTTTTCCACTCCGTCCGGGATATCACTGTCAAAGGAAAAATCCATCGTCTTTTCCGCACAGAAGGGTATCTGCTCCGCGTCAAGGGCAAGGATACAGCAGCTGAGCTTTCCCTTTATCCTGAGCTTTCCGTCCTCCTGCGAGGTAATAAAGCTTATGCTGTCGCACCAGATATCTGTCACCCTGGTGATATTGTTATCCCCCGTGGAAAGCTCGCCGCGGACGGAGGGAGTCATATTCAGCCGGCTTACAAGGCGGCGCACCGGCACGCTCTGACAGCCGAGCTGCAGCTCATAGGCAGTAGAATATGCATCGTCAATGACCTCGGCAGAGGAGTTTTCATAGGCGAATACCTCCGCACACAGCCTTGCCTCAAGCGATATAAGAGTACTGCCCTCGTCATATTCCGATTTGAGAGAAACATCACTGCCAAGCAGCTCCACCCGTATATCGTTTACCGTTTCATCCGAAATACCGGGGACGTCTATCACCTGGCTGACCGGAATATTGAACAGCATATGATCCTGTGCGCCGTTTTCTATATCCGTAACATAAAGCACCCTCAGCTGCAGCTCTCCGCGCAGCATGAGCTTGTCATTTATTGCCCTGCTGTCGCCGCTGAGGAAGCACAGCTCGTACCGCAGTATGCTCTCCGGCACCGGCTTGCCCTGACCTATATCAAGCACTTCGCTTACGGTAAACTGCTGCTGCGACAAGCCTTTAAGCAGACTTATCTCCTCGGTATGCTTTTTCTGCTGTATATCATCACCGACGATATCGCTGAAATAATCCTGTTCTCCCCTGCAGAAAACCGATGCGGTCACCGTAAAGGCTCCGTGAATATCAAGCCTTCTCGGGCCGACAGCACGGCAGTTAAGATATTCCGTTCTGGTACGGACACAGGCAATACAGTCCGGTGAAGGGCTTTTCAGTTCAAATGAGCAGGTAAACGGACTTGAATGTTCACAGCAACGAACCGCCTGCTTTTTGCTGTCGAGATAATAGATACGTATAACGCAAACGCCGTCAACATCAAAACGGCTGCCGGATACCGTCCTGGAGGTTATGCTCCTGCTCATGCGGCATTTAAGTATCCTTTCTATATCCGGGCAATAATCCGGCAGGCTGAAATCAAGATCGACAGGCTGTTCCGAGCTTTGGTGCAAAAGCTCCATGCAGACCGGACAGCTCTCCTTTGTCAGTGTATAATCCATAGACGATCCTCTCCTGTTTTTATTGTCTATGAATCTATATTCACACCAGGCTTATTTTATTCCACAGGCCGCGCCGATCAGACTGCAAGCCTTTCCCGAAGATAAAGAAGCAGCTTTTTCTCACGGCGCGAGACCTGCACCTGTGTCATGCCGAGACAGCGCGCAGTCTCGGACTGGGTCTTGCTGCCAAAAAATCTCAGGCGCAAAAGCTCCCTGTCTGTGCTTTCAAGGCGGGACAGCTCTGATTTGAGCGAAAGCAGCTCGGTTATTTTTTCATCGGGGGAATCGACCGGGATATCGGTCATACCCTCCTGTCCGTCCCTTGAAACGGTCAGCGAGACCGGCGGAGCAGATGCGGATATCGCCTCGGTTATCTGCTCGGGGGAAACGGAAAGACGCTGTGCAAGCTCTGTCACGGTCGGTTCTCTGCCGCCGGCTTTTCGCAGCAGCTCCGTTTCGCGCTTTATTTTCAATGCAAGCTCCCTCAGGCTGCGCGAGACCTTTACTGTCCCGCCGTCGCGGAACATACGCTTTATCTCTCCTATTATGACCGGTACGGCATAGGTCGAAAAGCAAAAGCCGCGGGATGCATCAAATCTGTCCGCTGCTTTGATAAGACCGATACACCCCGCCTGATACAGGTCGTCATATTCTATTCCTTTGCCGCGGAAGCGTCCGGCGCAGGTATGCACAAGACCAAGATTTTTGCTGACAAAGCTTTCCCGCTGATATTCATTTTTGCAGTCCTCCTTTTCCGGCACTGCCGGCAGACTGCTCTCAGACATCGCTCAGCCTCGGACTGAGACGCTTTTCAAGCGTAACGGTCGTTCCCTTTCCCGGCTTTGAGCGGACGGTCAGCTTATCGGTAAAGCTCTGCATCACAGCAAATCCAAGACCCGCTCTTTCATCCTCCGGAGATGTAGTGAAAAGAGGCTCCATCGCCCGGGGGATATCCTCTATCCCGCAGCCCCTGTCGCGTATTTTTACGATCAGGATATTCCCCTCGGCTATCCTGATATTCATGCTTATAATGCCGATGGTATCCCTGTATGCATGAACAACGCAGTTTGTCACTGCCTCCGAAACTGCTGTGCGTATTTCGTTAAGCTCTGCTACGGTCGGGTCGAGCTGAGCGGCAAATGCTGCTGCGGCTGTACGTGCAAATGCTTCATTTACCGAGCGGCTCTCAAAATTGACCGACATTTCATTAAGCACTTTCATTTTCTTCATTTCCCCCTTCAAGAACATCAAGACACCCAAGACCGGAAAGCTCCATCATTTTCCGCAAAGCGGGCGGGATACTTACCACGCTGACGCTGCCGCCGTACAGCTTCATCATACGGTAGCGCCCCATGATAAGACCTATACCGGAGCTGTCCATAAAGCTCACCGCGGAATAATTCAGCAGCAGCCTTACAGGCTTCAGTTCACCGATGAGAGCATCGGTATATTCTCTTATCCTTCTTGCGCTGTGGTGGTCGATATCCCCCGAAAGATACACAGTCAGCACCTTTCCGTCGAACATGGTTTTCGGCTTCAATAGCATCACCCCATATAAATTTGTCCTGATATGATTATACCGCCCTGCGAATGATTATTTTGCAGAAGGCGGTCGGACAAAAAAAGGCCGCAGAGAAGATTTCTCCGCGGTCACAGGGCTATGTTATTTTTCAGGTCATGCAATAGATCATTCCTGTTTGGGGAGCTTTTTTATACCGAACATTTTTCTGAGGAAAAAGCTCCAGAATTTCGGATTGTCAACAACTACTATCTTCATAAAAATACCTCCCGTGAAAATGAAACAGTCAGCGGCAGCACCGGCGGCTCGCGATAGAAGTTACTACAAGCAGCACAGCAGCCGTTACAGCTATCCAGCAATTCGGCAGAATAAGTCCCGCAAGCAGTCCCAATCCGAACGCCTGTATATTTCCGTTTTTTAGGCATCTTTTCATAGACCTCACCCCGTAGTAAATGTATTTGCGGCTCTGCCGCGCGGCTTACACTATATAATATACATTACTGTGGGAAATGGTTACTGCTTTATCGAGGGCAAAACAGAATAAATGAAATACCGCACAAGGGCGCATCTGCGGCGCTATCCTTATGCGGTATTGCATTAATATTTATAAAGAAACATTATTACTGTTCCTTCAAGTACGGTAACCTTCGCATTATCGGAAGAAATGCGGTTGCTCACACCTAAAGGAAAGCCATTATCGAGTGTTCCGTTCTGAAGCGGATAGTCAAAGCCCTCCAGTGTCACCCTACAGGAAGCGCATCCAAACGGGAAAATACCGAAGCCGTAACCGTTTTTGCCGTCGAGTGAGATCTCACCCTCATCCTCCACAAATATGACTGTACCTCCGTCAGCGATAATACCGTGAGCACCCTGATCGAGCAGAAATTTCAGCAGACAGAAATTCGCATATGTATGGTCAGCCCTTCCTCCGGACACTCCGCAAAGCAGAAATTCCCGGCATCCTCTTTCCAGTCCCTTACGGACTGCATAATGGGTATCAGTCTCATCCTTGCGAACCGGGAGACGGATTATTTCACATTCAGCCTGTACCGGACTTTCCGACGAATCAAAATCCCCGACGATAAGGTCTGGCTTTATCCCGAGCATCTGGGCGAAGATATATCCTCCGTCGGCGCAGATTATATAGTCATCCTTTTTCAGCAGACCGCCCATCTCAGAAACATCTGTCTCCGGCGACGACCCGATTATTACACATCTTTGTTCTTTCATACTGTTTTCTCCAATTTCTGATTTGCCCCCCCTGCTGGGCTGCCGGGTCTCGCCTGCCGGCTCGGTCGGCGCTTCTCAGCCTGCGGCTGAGAGGTGTCCACCGGACACCCGCGCCCCAAACCCGCCCGGGGCTGCTCGCCCCGGACCCTCGCCAGGGAGCAAGCTCCCTGGACCCTTGCACTTCGTGCAATTCACGTAATCGTTCGCTCCGCTCACTCTGCACTCATAAGAAAACTTAATAAGCCGCGATCTGAATAAAAGCCGCGGGGAACAGAAGCGCAAAGTTTCGCCCGCCTTTTCAAAGGCGGCGGTTTCCAAAGGCAGAGCCTTTGGTCGCCGTCCGCAGACGGCGAAACACTCCGGACGAAATCCCTCCGCAAGGGGTGAATTCAAAAAAGCCCCGGTGGGGCTTTTTTGAAGAGGGGACGCCCTGGGAAAGAGGGCGTCCCCTTGCCTTTCTGCCGTGAGGCAGAAACGGAGCGCGGCTGCGGCGCGTGCACTTTTCAATAAAGTAAAGACCGCGAGTAATAAATGTTCGGTTCGAGTGCAGAGCGGAGCGTAGCGCAGCGAACCCCGCGAATTGCCCGGTGCGGGCACGCACCGCGAATTGACAGCGGAGGCACTCCGCCAGCGAATTACTTTTTCCAATCGGGGATGTTTTTTACTTCTTCATACATCTGCTTGTAGCTGTTGTGTCTTGAAACAGGGATAATGCCGCGCTCTACAGCATCAATTACCGCACAGCCCTTTTCACATAAATGTGCGCACCCTGTAAACCGGCACTGCGGAATAAATTCCGCAAATTCAGGAAAACATCCGGCTATGTCGTTTTTCCGGATAAGCTCGTAGCGCTCTATGTCTACCGTGGAAAAACCCGGCGTGTCGGCTACATACCCTCCGCCGACCTTGTATAATTCACTGTGTCGCGTCGTGTGCCTTCCTCTGCCAAGCTTGCGGCTTATCTGACCCGTCTCTATCGAAAGCTCCGGGAACAGCGAATTCAAAAGAGATGATTTCCCTACTCCCGTATTTCCTGTGAATGCCGATATCTTCCCTTCAAGCAGTCCGATGAGCTTGTTCTTGTCGTTTTCACTTTTTATGCTGTATTCAAAGCACGATATCCCCGCCCTGCGGTATATCTCCGTAAGCTCCGTACAATCCGCAAGGTCTGCCTTCGTGAAAACAACTACCGGCTCTATCTCCTTGCTTACGGCTACGGCACATATCTTGTCTATTATCAGCGTGCTCGGGGACGGCTCGCTTACCGATGATACGATAAAAAGCCTATCCAGATTCGCAAGCGGCGGACGTATCAGATAATTCCTGCGCGGAAGTATCTCCTCGACCTGCGCCTTTCCGTCACCCAGCAAAGTAATATGTACATGATCGCCTACAGACGGACTTATCCCCTTTTTTCGGAATACTCCCCGTGCTTTACATTCATATACAGCGTCAGCGGCTTCAACATAATAGAAGCCGCTGACTGCTTTGATTATCAGTCCTGTTAATTGTTCCATAATCCACCCATCAGAAGAAAAGCAGTGTAGACGGGTCAATGCGTGATAATGAATACATCTCCGCTGCAGGTGATTCCGCAGTTTCTGAGGTTTCACTCTCAGTACGGTGCGGTGCTGCATCTATTGCCTGCTGTGCCTCGATATCAAGATCAAGTATCTCACTCTCGGAGGACGCTGCATTAATCTTTGAGCTGTAATCCGAAACGATAGACTTTGCATTTTCATATTCTTCATCAGAATAATAATACTTGTTCATATAGTTGGTGATCTCGGTGATAGCAGCCTGCTTAGCCTGCTCAAGATCATCGCCGCTGGATTCTTCCGAAGCACTGGATTCATCAGGAGCGGGGGGTTCCGTTGACTCTGCTGCCTTGACTATCTCATCAATATCGCTCTTTGCGAGAGTTACTTCCTCATCTATCTGAGACTTATCATTAAGGGTGTTGATATTTTTCTTTGCAACGTCGATCACATGATTGATCTTATCACGGACTGCTGCATCGTAATCATCAACACTGACATAACCCTCGATATTGCTGATCGCAGTGGTTCTGTATTCATCCAGCTCAGTATCATCACCGCTGCCCGATGATTCAGAAGCGGAGGATTCATCTGTGGAGGATTCCTGTGTTGATGATTCCTCTGTACTGGATTCAGTCGATTCCTCAGAGGATTCCTCGGGCTTTGATGATTCAGGCTCGCTGACAAGCTTGGTCTTGATTTTATAGTTTGTATTCAGGAAATCCTGTGTTACTGTATTGTTCTTGAAATCGAAGGTATATTTTGCATAGTTCTGACCGTCGATCTTTACGAGAATGTTCTTCTTGCCGTTTGTGGCACCTGACGGGTTGATCTCCAGATCAAGCTCCAGACCGTCTGCCGGAGCGCCGGTCTTGGAAAGAAGCTCCTTTCCATCCTCATATACGGTAAGCGTGATCTGGGCTGCTTCCTCTGCCGGGAGCGGGACATTCTGTTTAAGGCTGTTCTTCTGCAGGCTTGCATCGCTGACCTGTATCGTTATGAGCGAGCCCTTTGTGAGCTTATTGCCGGCAAGCGGGTCTGTACCTACGACGACGCCCTCATCCTTCGCGCTTGCAATAACTGCCTTCTGTGTTGTGAAGCCCTTGGATTTAAGCTCCGCATCAGCAGCCGCATATGACTGGTCTGTAACATCCGGCACCTCGACCTTTTCGGTAGCGGGACCGTCGCTGACGATCAGAGTGATAGCAGTACCTATCTCCTGTACTGTGCCCTCCTGCGGAGAACATTCAATTACATATCCCTTCTGTACCTCGGTGCTGTTCACCTTTGCGATATTGTAGTTGAAATATTTGTCCTGGAGCTTTTTCACAGCCTCCTGCTCGACATAATTCTTGACCTTCGGCACCTGGGTCGTTGTGCTCTTGCTGTTGATGACAAGCTTGATAGTCGCATTTTCCTTGACTTCCTTTGAGCCTGCCTCGGGATCCTGCGAAAGAACGACATTCATCGGCTTGTCGTCCTGATACTGAGCGCTTATATCGAATTTGAATTTATATTCCTTTTTCTTCTGGATCTCGTCATACATCTGTCCGACAAACTGCGGCACCTCGACATCCTTTGTCTCGGTAGCCTTTCTGTTGTTATCGACCATCATCCAGATCATAAGACCGATCGCGGCAACCACCATAAGAGCCACCAGTACGGTTATCCATTTTACGATAGCCCTGGAAACGCTGCCGGTAACAACATCGTCATAGTTATTGAACGTATCGTCATATGACGGCTCCGGCGAAGCGGAAGGAACCTTGTTTATGGACTCCACATATTTCGTCGGAGTTTCATCGACGAAATAGCTGTAACGGAATTTTACCGAGGGGTTATGGCGGAAGATCTCGATCGCCTCGAGCATTTCCTTAGCCGAAGCATAGCGCTGCTTCGGATCCTTGCGCATAGCGCGCAGGGTGATCTCCTCGATACCCTCGGGGATCTTGTCGTTTATCTCGCGCAGGGGCTTGGGGTCGTTCTGCATCTGCATGATAGCAACGGAAACCGCGCTGTCAGCCTCGAACGGGAGTTTGCCCGTAAGCATTTCGTAAAGCATTACGCCGACGGAATAGATATCAGCCTTGCCGTCGGTATTATCACCGCGGGCCTGCTCAGGTGCGATATAATGCACCGAACCTATAGCCTTATCGGTCATTGTGCGGGTCTCGTTATCGGAGAACCTTGCGATGCCGAAATCCGTCACCTTGATGGTACCGTCCTGCAGAAGCATGATATTCTGAGGCTTCATATCCCTGTGGACTATACCCTTTTCATGAGCGTGCTGAAGTGCCTGAAGTATCTGCACCGTAAAATGTACTGCCTCTTTCCACGGGATAACGTGCTGATGGCTGATGTATTCCTTGAGTGTGATACCGTCGATATATTCCATGACGATATACTGTATCTTATCGCCGAAACTGACATCATTTACCTTGACGATATTCGGATGTGAAAGAACGGCTATAGCCTTGCTTTCATTCTTGAAGCGGCGCATAAATTCGCTGTTCCCGAGAAATTCATCCTTTAGTATCTTGATGGCAACGGCAGTATCATCCACCGTATCGTATGCCTTATACACCATCGCCATACCGCCGACTCCGATAAGCTCCTGTATCTCATATCGTCCGTCCAGCCTTTTTCCTGTGTATTTATCCACTTACAAAACTCCTTTCAAGCCTTTCAATCCGAGATAACGGCGACAGTTATATTATCTCTGCCTCCGCCCTGCTTTGCATGCTCTACCAGTTTATTTTTCAGTTCCTTGTAATCGGTATTGCGGATGAACTCCAGAAGCTCATCATCAGTAAGGTAATTAGACAATCCGTCGGTACACATGATCAGCCGTGCGCCGTCCTCAAATTCCACGGTATTGTAATCCGTGCGCAGATTCGGCTCGGGTCCCAGTGCCCTGGTTATCATATTGCGCTGAGGATGCTGTCTTGCCTGCTCCGGGGTTATCTCACCCATCGCCACAAGCTGCTGCACCATAGAATGATCCGTCGTTATCTGGCGGACACCCTCCTCGCTGCATATATATGCGCGGCTGTCGCCTGCATGGACTATATGCGCTCTGTTCCTGCGAACGACCGCAAGAACCACAGTAGTCCCCATACCCTCAAGTCCGGGTACATGAAGAGAAATATCATACACTGCACGGTTGGCATATTCAACCGACAGCAGCATCAGGTTCCGCAGCTCCTCAGGAGTCATTTCCTCCCGGTAACCGCTGCGAAGCGATTCGGATATATTTTCAGCAGCGACGCGGCTTGCAGTGCTGCCTCCGTTTGCTCCGCCCATCCCGTCGCATACTATTGCCCATACGGCACCGTCAGGAAACTCCCCGCTGAGGCAGTAATCCTGATTTGACGATCTTTTCAGACCTATATCGCTTTCGGAATAAACATTCATTTGCGGCTCCCCTCCTTCTGCGGCTCCATACTCTGTCTGCGAAGCTGCCCGCACGAAGCATTGATATCGCTCCCGAGCGTTCTTCGTACAGTTGCTGTTATGCTGTATTTTGCCAGAATTTCAATAAATGACTTCATTCGTTCCTTTTTGCTTTTTTTATACCCTGTACCGCCAACGGTATTCACGGGTATCAGATTTACATGGGCGAGCATCCCTTTGAGACGGCTACCCAATTCATGTGCACAGCTGTCGCTGTCGTTTACGCCGTCTATCATCGCATACTCAAAGGATATCCGCCTTCCCGTTGCTTTTATATAGCAGCGGCAGGCTTCAAGAAGCTGCCCGATATCATATTTCCTGTTTATCGGCATTGTACGGCTGCGTATCTCATCATTCGGCGCATGGAGCGATACCGAAAGTGTAAGCTGCAGCTTTAGCTTTGCAAGCTCATATATTCCCGGCACGACTCCGCAGGTCGAAAGAGAAATATGCCTCATGCCTATATTCATTCCGTGCTCATCACTGACAAGCCGCAGGAAGCGTATAACATTGTCGTAATTATCCAGCGGCTCACCCATTCCCATAAGCACGATATTGGAAATGCGGATATTATTATCCTCCTGTTCTGTCTGAAGCTGAGACAGCATTTCCGAGGCGGTCAGATTTCTTGAAAATCCGCTCTTCCCCGTCGCACAGAAGGTACATCCCATTTTGCAGCCGACCTGAGTGGAGATACAGCTCGTATATCCATGATGATATTTCATCAATACGGACTCCACTTTTTCGCCGTCTGCGAAAGAAAAAAGATATTTCTCTGTATCATCATATGACGAAATTAATTTTTTTTCAATAGTTGCTTTTGATATATAGCAGTTCTGCATAAGTTTTTGACGTAAATTCTTTGAAATATTAGTCATTTCGTCAAAGGATTTTACACCCTGATGCAGCCAGTGAAAGACCTGAGAGGCACGATAGCCCTGTTCCCCCATAGAAACAAGCATCTCCTTTATCTCGTCTTCATACATCGACTTGATATCTGTCTGCATAATGATGTTCACTTCCTTCTGACCATACTTATAAAGAATCCGTCCGTTCCGTTTATCTGCGGAAACAGAGTAAGCTCATTTGACGGCTCGTCGATACCTCGTTTTATTCCCTGCGGCAGCGAAAGCTCCGCAGCCTCAAAATCCTCATGCTCTCTGAGGAACCTCCGTATGTTGTCCCCGTTCTCCGCGGGATTCAGCGTACAGGTCGAATATACGAGCAGTCCGCCGCTGCGAAGATACTGCGAGCAGTTGCAGAGGATAGCATACTGTGTTTCAGGCAGCGTATCCGCGCCGGTATCGGTCTTGTATCTCAGCTCCGGCTTTCTGCGGATTATCCCCAGTCCGGAGCACGGCACATCACAAAGTATCCTGTCCGCCGCCGGAAAATCCTCACAGCGTGAAGCATCAGCCCGCACAGTCCCGATTATATCTATGCCAAGTCTTTCTGCACCGCTGCGAACCATGCCGAGACGGTTTTCGTACATATCGCAGCAGACTATCCTGCCCTTGTTCTGCATAAGCTCCGCCATGGTAAAGGTTTTTCCGCCCGGCGCTCCGCAGGCATCTATTACAGTCTGACCCGGCTGCGGCGCAAGTGATCCGCAGCAAAGCTGGGACGCCGCATCCTGTATATGAAAAAGTCCCCTCCGGTAAGCCTCAAGCTCCTCGACAGCTCCGGTATCCCTGAGCAGCAGTCTGCCCTCCGGCGGCTCGGAAAGCTCAGCCTCAGCGCCGTCCTCATCGAGTAAAGCTATCAGCTTGTCAGGTGTTGTCCTGAGCGTATTTACTCTTGCGCTGATAGGAGGTCTGCCGTCGAGCACACTGAGCATACCCACCGTAAGCTCATCGCCGTAGCTTGTGCGCCAAAGCCTTACTATCGGCTCGGGACATGAATATTTTATTGATAAATACTTGTTTTTTCCCTTTTTCGGATTTGGCAGGGAAAGCTTTCCTGCTCTTGACGCCGATCTCAGAACTGCATTTACAAACCCCGAAGCACTGTTAAGTTTATTAGCTTTACACAGGTTCACACATTCATTGACAGCCGCCCTGTCGGGAACGCTGTCCATAAAGAAGATCTGATACAGTCCCATTCTTAGTATTACCAAAAGAGCGGAATCTAATTTATTGACAGGTCTGTCGGAAAACTGCGAAAGGTTATAGTCAAGGAGCAGTTTCTTTTCAAGTACGCCGTAGAAGAGTGCCGACACGAAATTTTTATCTATTATATCCACATCAAAATCGGTCAGCAGATTATTGAGAACGATATTTGAGTAGGATCTGTCTATCTCCACGCTGATAAGCGCCTGAAAAGCGATTTGTCTTGCGGAAATACCCATTCTCACTTCTCCTTACGAAAACTTTAGCTCCGATGCATTTTTAATATGCAGTCCGTTCACGAAAGACCTTGCGTCCATTTTTTTCTTACCCTCGGGCTGCAGCTCAGTTATTTCGAGAGCGCCCTCACCGCAGGCTACCGTAAGCGGACTGAGTGACAGCACCTGTCCCGGCTCGCCCTTACCCTGAGCGATAAGTGTACGGTGTATTTTTATTCTTTTGCCGTTAAGCGATGCGCAGGCGCTCGGCCAGGAATTAAGCCCCCTGACCTGATCGTGTATATGCTTAGCACTTTTTGTAAAGTCGATGACCGACATTTCCTTAGTAAGCTTACCGACATGAGATGCCTTGCTGTCGTCCTGTTTTTCCCGGACAAGGGTACCCTCAGCGGCGGCATGGACTACCTTAACGATCAGTTCTGCTCCCATTTCAGAAAGTCTGTCATGCAGTTCATCGGCAGTCTCATTTTCACCTATTTCCGTTTCTGATCTCATAAGGATATCGCCTGTATCTATACCGACATCCATACACTGAGCGGTCACGCCGGTTATTTCACACCCATCGAGCACAGCCTGTTGTATCGGAGCGGCGCCCCTGTACTGCGGAAGAAGCGAGGCATGGATATTGACGCACCCATATTCCGGAAGATTTATGATCTCCTCCGGCAATATTTTACCGTATGCCACGACAACGATCATTTCCGGGTCAAGCTCCTTCAGAAGCTCAAGCGCCTTTCCGTCCCTGAGAGTTGTCGGCTGATATACATTAATATTGTTAAGCAGTGCAAGCTCCTTGACCGGCGGCGGCGTCATCGTATAGCCTCTGCCCTTCGGCTTATCGGGCTGGGTAAAAACTCCCTTTATCTCATTTCCGTCATCTATAAGCGCCTTCAGACAAGGCACCGCAAAATCCGGCGTCCCCATAAAAACGATCCTCATCATCCTTTTCCTCCCTTTTCTCTTGGGCAACATCAGAGCAGAAACTCAGCGTTTTCTGGGTTTAAGCTCTTCCGGGTCGATCGGTCTGATAACGTGCTCCTTGAAAAGAATACCGTCAAGATGGTCATTTTCGTGGCAGATAGCCTTTGCAAAAAGACCCTCGGCATTTAACGTAAACTGATCGCCGTAACGGTTCTGTGCGCTGACGGTAACATACATCGGGCGCTTTGTTATTCCGAATTCACCCGGGCATGAAAGACAGCCCTCGCTGCCCTCCTGAACACCCTTGGTCTTTATTATTTTCGGGTTGACAAAATCCTGTCTTCCCTCACCAATATCAATGACAAAAATACGGCGCAGTACACCGACCTGCGGTGCTGCAAGTCCTACGCCCTCGCCTGCGATCATTGTTTCATACATATCATCAAGCAGGGTCGCAAGCTTATCGTCAAATCTTTCCACCGGACGACAGACCTTATTAAGCACAGGGTCGCCCTCTTTTACAATGTTTCTTATAGCCATAATTATTCCTCCAGCATTATTCCGCATACGGAATAAATTTCATTAATTATCTGTCAGCAAAGATCAAATTGATTCGGTGTGGAGTCAGAAGTTTTTGTCACACTCCGCTGTGCTGTAAATAATTACAGCGCCAACGGTTTGATTTTATTTTCAGATCTGACAGCGGCGGCTTTGCCGCAGCGAACAACAATTCCACTTTCCACATTTATCATATGATGTTTTCGGGGTCGATGTCTGCAAAGGCGGTCACATCGCGGAAATGTCTGTTTCCTCCGAAATCACGCAGAAGCTGTGAGATCATAGTACGGAAATCTCTGCTGTTTTTGAATTTGATAATAAGACGGTATCTGTATTTTCCGCTGATCTTTGCGACTGCCGCGGGAGCAGGCCCCATCACCCTCATAGGAAGTTCGGGATAGCTTGATCCTGCAAGCTTTTTCAGTTCATCGGAAAAATTCTCCGCCCCGTCATGCACTGTCTGTTTATCCTCTCCGACAAAGGCGATAACGCAAAGGTCGGAAAACGGCGGATAAAGCATCGTGCGCCTCAGCGATATCTCACTGCGGAAAAATTCGTCATAATTCTGGGCTGCCGCCAATCCGATGATCGGATTTTCCGGCTCAAAGGTCTGGATCACAGCCCTGCCCTCCAGTCCGCCCCTGCCGGAGCGTCCTACGACCTGTGTAAGAAGTGAGAATGTCCGCTCATAGCTGCGGAAATCATCACCATGCATCATTCCGTCCGCTGAAAGCACACCGACAAGGGTCACATTCGGGAAATCAAGCCCCTTTGCGACCATCTGTGTGCCAAGCATTATATCGTAATCCCCTCTGCGGAATGCTCCAAGCTTTTTTTCATAAGCATACCGCTGCATTGTTGAATCGGTATCGAGCCGGAGTATCCTTGCAGACGGGAAATATTCCTGTAATTCCTGTTCTGCGCGCTGAGTGCCTGCTCCGGCATAGCGGAGCTTTTCGCTGCCGCACTCCGGACATTCCTTCGGCATCGGTATCGAATAGCCGCAGTAATGACACATCAGTCTGTGGTTTGCGCTGTGATAGGTCATGGATATCGAGCAGTTCGGACAGGATATTACTTTATTGCAGCTGCGGCAGGCAATAAATGTATTATGTCCCCGGCGGTTGAGCAGAAGTATCGACTGCTGACCCCGGCTGAGATTATCTTCAAGCGCCTCTGCAAGAACCGAGCTGTAGCCGCTGTGATTGCCCTGCATCTGTTCGCGGTTCATATCCGCGATAATAACATGGGGCAGCATGGCATTTCCGTAGCGCTGATCCAATCTGCAAAGGGAATATCTTCCGCTGAGCGCGTGCTGGTAGCTTTCTACCGACGGGGTCGCCGACGAAAGCAGCAGCAGTGCATTATGCTTCATGCATCGGAATTTTGCCAGCTCTCTTGCATGGAACCTCGGCGCGGCTGCGGATTTATAGCTGTATTCCTGCTCCTCATCCATTACGATAAGACCGATATCCTTCATCGGAGCAAATATTGCTGAACGGGTGCCGACCGCAATAGTCGCCTCCCCGTTTTTTACTCTTTTCCATTCCTCGAGCCTTTTCCCGAGGGAAAGCGCACTGTGGAACACGGCAATCTTTTCACCGTATCGTGCGGTAAAGCTGTCTATGAGCTGAGGCGTCAGAGATATTTCGGGAACCATGCATATAACTCCCCTGCCCTCGGCATCGGCTCTGTCGATAAGCTTCATGAATACTGAGGTTTTTCCGCTGCCGGTTATACCGTAAAGCAGCGACACCGCAGCCTCCGGACTGTTATATTTTTCCAGAAGAGAATGGAAAACCTCGTCCTGTCTGTCGGTAAGCTGTATCTCCTGTACCTGTACGGGGACTTCCGGATTTTTCTGAACGGCGGGCGGCTGTGCCTCAAAATATTCGCAGATACCCTTTTTGACAAGGTTATCGGTGACCGATGAGGTGACCCCGGTAAAATAGCATATCTCGCTTACCGAAGCCTCACCTATATCCGAAAGCAGATGAAGCACCTCCTCCTGTGAGGGGGAATATTTCCTCTCCGGAATATCTCCGCGAAGCCTTATCATTTTTACGGATTTATCAGCGATGCGCCTGTATACTGTCTCCTCACGGATTATCAGCCCCTTTGCGGCAAGCTCCTTAAACAGCGGCTCACCTGCGCCGAGAAGCTTTTCCAGCCTGTCCTGACGGACAGAGACTCTGCGCTTGCTGAGATATTCCACAACTGCTTTTTCCTCGTCGCTAAGCAGCATATTTTCCCCGTCGGCATCAGGTGCTATGCGGAAGCTGTATGTCAGCCTGACCGAAAGCCCTGCCGGGAGCATAGCACTGCACGCCTCGAACCATGTACAGAAGCACCTTTCCTTCATGAACTGTGCCAGAGAAAGCATTTCCTCCGACATTACAGGCTCCTTATCAATAAGAAGGGATATGCTTTTCAGACCCTCGCGGGAATCAGTCCTTCCGAGCCTGATGACCATACCCTGTCTCAGTCCGTGTCCGAAGCTCACCTTTACCCTGCACCCCGGTCTCAGCAGCTGTGCCGTATCATCGGGGACAAGATAGGTATAAAGCTCATCGAAACTGTAGGCTGCCTTTTCCACCGCCACAAGCGCGGTAAGAAAGCTCTCACTCATTTATATCCGGCTCAAGGATAGCATATTTATGATTCTTGAATTCCTCGACTGCAACGATAACGGGCTTGTCGCATACCTTGCCCTTATCGCTCTGCATATCATCGGTTATTTCCCTTGCTCTTTTTGCAACGGCGATAGCAAGCGCATACTTGCTCATCTTGCCTGCAAATATATCATCTACAGAAGGTCTTGTGTAATGCTCATACATAATAATTATCTCCTTTTCTGACTATATAGAAAGCAGTATTATTTCTGCTTTTCTTTCCTTATTATTTCCCTGACCTGCTCAACGCAGTCCTCAAGCGCACCGTTTTCTACGACATAATCGTATTTTTCAGCCAGCGGAAGCTCCTCCCTTGCCCTTGCAAGGCGCTTGATTATATTTTCCTCAGTTTCCGTACCGCGTCCTCTCAGGCGCTTTTCCAGAATTTCCATTGAAGGCGGCATAATAAATATGCTTATGCAGTCCGGTACGGAGCTTTTTATTTTTTCGCAGCCCTGTACCTCTATTTCAAGGATAACATCCTTACCCTCGCTGCGCCAGTCCTCGACCGGCTTTTTGGGGGTACCGTAATATTTATCGAGATATTTTGCATATTCGATAAATCCGCCCTCGTCGATCATTTTTTCAAACTGCTCCGTTGTCAGGAAGTGGTATTCCACCCCGTTCTGTTCAGTACCTCTCGGCGCCCTTGTAGTTGCAGATATCGAAAGGCGTATGGAATCATCCTTGACAAGCTCCTTTACGACCGTTCCCTTTCCTGCACCGGCAGGCCCGGAGATGACAAGCAGCAGACCCTCATTGTTCATCCTCATCTTCCTCCTCATTCATATCAGTTCCGCTCACCCTGTGGGCAAGCGTTTCAGGTGCGATCGCCGACAGCACTATATGTCCGCTTTCCATTACAATGACCGATTTCGTCTTTCTTCCGCATGACGCATCAACGAGCATATGTCTGTCGCGGCCGTTCTGTACCAGTCTTTTGACCGGTGCGGCCTCGGGGCTGACTATTGCCACGACCTTTGACGCGGAAAGCATATTACCGTATCCGATATTTATAAGGCATATTAGTACCCGGCGATCATTCTATATTCTGTATCTGTTCCCTGATTTTTTCTATTTCGGATTTGATATCCACTACCTTATGTGCAAGCTCGGCGTCACTGACCTTAGAGCCTATCGTATTAGCCTCGCGGTTCATTTCCTGAACGATGAAATCAAGCTTGCGTCCGACCGCTTCGCTGCCGGAAAGCATTGTACGGAGCTGTCCGATATGGCTCCTGAGCCTTACGGTCTCTTCATCGACAGCGGTCTTATCCGCGAAAATAGCAGCCTCGGTAAGTATCCTCTGGGGGTCGGCGATAGTATCGCCGAGAACCTCATTCAGCCTTGCAAGAAGCTTATTGCGGTATATCTCGACCGTCTGGGGAGAACGCTCCTCTATCTCCGACACTATACCGATAATGGTATCGCATCTGCCCAAAACATCGTCCCTGAGCTTTTCGCCCTCTCGTTCACGCATACGGACGAAAGCCTCCAGAGCCTGTCTGCCTGCCTGTTCGGTAATAGCGCAGAGCTTTTCCTCATCCTCCGGCGCCTTGCGGACGGTAAAAATATCATTGTATTTAGCCACTGACGAAACGGAGATATCATCAGCAAGCCCGTATTTGTCCCGCAACTCGCGCAAAGCATTAACATAGCCTGCGGCAAGTGAATGGTTGAGACTTACCTCGGCGGCGACATTATCATCCGCCTCGATGGAAACGAAAACATCCGCCTTTCCTCTTGTAACATATTCAGAAACAAGATTCTTTATAGTCTCTTCAATAAAACCGCAGCCTCGCGGTGTACGGCAGGACAGCTCAAGAAATCTGTGGTTTACGGATTTGATCTCGAAAATGATCCTTCTGCCCTCGATCATTCCCTCGAAGCGCCCGTAACCGGTCATACTTTTTATCATAATATCATCTTTTCTTTAAGTATTAGGCATACTTCCCCATATACCTTATAACAATTTATTTTACCAATTTTTATATGCTTTTGTCAACACAATAAGGCTCATATCTGAATTTTTTTATTTTTTCCGGAAATACTAACTACAGCAGCACTTCGATCTATGAGTCAGGAATCAGGAACAAAGAGTCGGGGCAATGCCTGTCACTCATACATTAATTAATTAAAGGGAGATGTCTACGATGTCATATATATAAATCCCCTTTAGGGCAGTCCACTGGACTGTTTTTGAATTCACCCCTTGCGGAGGGATTGTGTCCGGAGTGTTTCGCGCTCTGCGGAGCGCGACCAAAGGCTCGTCTCGCCTGCCGGCTCGGTCGGCGCTTCTCAGCCTGCGGCTGAGAGGTGTCCACCGGACACCCGCGCCCCCTGGACCCTGCAAGCCTTTGAAAAGGCTTGACCTAAA
>CADCGS010000032.1:0-2236 GCA_902801055.1 uncultured Ruminococcus sp.
GAGTGAGCGGAGCGAACGATTACGCGAACTGACACCGGCGGCACGCCGGTCGCGGTCTTTACTTTATTGACAGGTGCGGCGGCGTTCTGTTCCCCGCTACTTTATTAAAGAGCGCGGGTTACAAAGCTTCCTTGCGAGTGCAGAGTGAGCGGAGCGAACGATTACGCGAATTGACACCGGCGGCACGCCGGCGCGGGTGTCCGGTGGACACCTCTCAGCCGCAGGCTGAGAAGCACCGACCGAGCCGGCAGGCGAGACTTGGGGCAACGCCCCAGGAGGCAGCAGCCTGACAGGGAAAGGATATTTTTTATGGAGAAAAAGAGAGTAATTGGACTTACCGGGCAGACCGGGGCGGGAAAGACTACTGTGAGCGGCTTTGCCGGTGAGCTTGGGTGCGCGGTGGTGGATGCCGACAAGATGGCACACGAGGCTCTTGCGCCGGGTTCTGATTGTCTGAAAAGACTTGCAGAAATTTTCGGACATGATATAATAGAAAAGGATGGAAGCTGCCGAAGGAGCGTTCTCGCGCAAAGGGCATTCTCCGATAAGAAATCTACAGCCCTGCTTAACAGCATTACCCATCCGTGGATAATCGAAAAAAGCGGTCAGTATATCCGCAGGAAGCTTGAAAACAACGATATTGTCATTTTTGACGCCCCGCTGCTCTTTGAAAGCGGCGGCGACAGACTTTGCGGCACCGTTATCGCCGTTACGGCTCCCGAAAACATCAGAATCGAAAGAATAATGCAAAGGGACGGTATTTCCGAAAAAGCTGCAAGGCTCAGGATGGGCGCTCAGCATGATGAGGAATATTATACCTCACGGGCTGACTATGTTATAGACGGCAGCGCCTCTCTTGATGAGATTAAACGTAAAACAACTGCGATAATCTCAGAAATACAAAACTGTGCTGCGCTTACATAAAAATATCTTCATGCAATACCTCACAAAGATATTACCGCAGATGCGCCGTCAATTATTTCGCCAGAATGTGCAAAACGAGCCAATAACCTGTTGGCTGTCAAGCGATTTTTGTGCGGTGTTACCTTGGGCTATACCACATTCGTTTTTTCAGTAAGGAGTGAGGAGCTGTTGTCATACTCCGATCCGCTCCGTGAAAATATTGCGCTTCGCTTTATGCGGACGGATAATTCCGGGTTCTGTATTCATAATGAATTGATCCATTACAAAGATGATTTTCTACATTAAAATAAAGGGTTGAGTTTATGATAAAAAAATTAGTGCGATTTAGTATATGTATAGCGCTGATATCGGCGCTGCTGATAGCTGCAGCCTTCGGTATGAAGATATATAACGAGGACTATGTGGAAAGCTCCTACCCTCTGAAATATGAAAAGGATGTAGAGGCAGCAGCAAAACGCTATGGCGTGGATAAATACCTGATATACGGCGTGATAAAAACAGAAAGCAATTTCGATTCCGATGCTGTTTCCCATGTGGGCGCGACAGGTCTTATGCAGCTTATGCCGGAAACCTTTGAATGGGTGCAGAGCTATTATGTGGACGAAACATATGAGGACTATACCTTCGAGGATCTGAAAGATCCTGCACTTAATATAGATTACGGAACGCATATACTGTCAATACTCCTCGATATGTACGACGGTGTGGAGGATACGGCTGTCAGTGCATATAATGCAGGTGTGGGGAATGTGAATTCATGGCTTGAGGACAGTGAGTATTCCGACGACGGAAAGACACTGAAATATGTGCCGTTCCCTGAAACGGAAAATTACAGGCATAAGGTGGCTCAGAATAAAAGCTGCTACAAAGCCTATTATACCGATAAAGAAGAAAGAACAAAATGATAGCTGAAAGGATGTAATCACTATGTCAGAGGAAAAGAAAACCAAAAGCGAGGCAGCTCTCCTCAAAGAAAAGCTGTTTCGCAATAAGAAATGTGGCTGCGTAAGGGTCAGCAGCGATGAAATGAAAAAAGCAGATGTATACTGCGAGGAATATAAGAATTTCCTCAACTGCGCGAAAAATGAGCGCGAGGCTGTTATATATGCTGTCGCTAAAGCAGAAAAGGCAGGCTTTACGGAATATGACCGTACAAAAAACTACAGCGCAGGCGATAAGGTCTATGTGAATAACCGCGGAAAGGCTCTTATGCTCGCCGTTATCGGAAAAAAGGGTACAAGCGAGGGTGTGCGTCTCGGTATCGCTCATATTGATTCACCGCGCCTTGACCTCAAACCGAACCCTGTTTATG
>CADCGS010000032.1:2314-19125 GCA_902801055.1 uncultured Ruminococcus sp.
TAAAGAAATATCAGTGGCCGACCGTACCGCTTGCACTTCACGGCGTTATTGCCCTCAGAGACGGCAGTACCGTGAGCGTCAATATCGGCGAGGACGAAAATGATCCCTGCTTCTGCGTGACAGACCTTCTGCCCCATCTTGCAGTGGAGCAGATGTCCCAGGTAATGACAAAAGCATTCAACGGCGAGCACCTGAATGTGCTTGTCGGCAGCAGACCCTTCAGTACCGATGAGGAAAGCGAAAGTGTAAAGCTGAATGTACTTAATATCCTATTTGAAAAATACGGTATCACCGAGGACGATTTCCTCTCCGCAGACCTGAATATGGTTCCGGCATTCAAGGCAAGGGATCTCGGTCTTGACCGTTCGATGATCGGCGCCTACGGCCACGACGACCGCGTTTGCGCTTATCCTGCGCTGACAGCCGCAATAGATGCCGGCGTGCCTGAAAAAACTGTAATAACCGTTCTTACCGACCGCGAGGAAATAGGCAGCGACGGCAATACAGGTATGAAATCGACCTATCTTGCCGACTTTATCGCAGACCTTGCCGCAGCAGAGGGTATGCAGCTCCGTCATGTCATGGCAAAGAGCAGCTGTCTTTCTGCTGATGTGAATGCAGCCTTCGATCCGACCTATGCTTCGGCATTCGAGGCTAATAATTCCTCCTATATAAACGGCGGTGCCGTTATTACCAAATATACAGGCAGCGGCGGAAAATATTCCACCTCCGATGCCAGTGCCGAATATATGGCATTTATCCGCCGTGTGCTTGACGAAAAAAATGTCCTCTGGCAGACCGGCGAGCTTGGCAAGGTAGACGGCGGCGGCGGCGGTACTATCGCTAAATTCGTCGCAAATCTCAATGCTGATGTTGTTGACCTCGGAGTTCCAGTTCTTTCGATGCACGCGCCTATGGAGGTCGTTTCAAAGCTTGATGTTTATATGACCTACCGCGCTTTGCTTGAATTCTACAGATATTGACTTTAAATTCAGGGCAATACCGCACAAGGATTGTACCGCAGATGCGCCGCCTGTTTTTTTCATCAGAATGTGCAAAACGAGTGCCGTTAACCTGTCGGTTATCAAGCGAGTTTAGTGCGGAATGACGGAAAAAGGGCGCAGCAGATGCGGTGCTGAGCCGATAGGCGTTCTTTGTACGGTATTGCCTTGGAATGGATCCATAATGCATGATCGGAGCACGGGGCTGTATGGCTGATAACAGTATAGCTTTTTCGCCGGGATATTCTGGCTTCCGCCCCGGATAATGTGACTGTATTGCCTGATTACAATATATAGTCATACGGCTTTAAGGGTAATAATCAACTACAGATTGGCTGAAAAAGGAAAATTTTTCCTTAAAATGATAAAAATCGTGAAACGGCGAAAAATAATATTGACAATGAGTCATATTTGTATTATTATAACTCAGGAGTGAAACTCTGATAAATTGTGCAACTGCGTCTGTTTGTGACAAAAAACGGGCGGCAAAAAATGAATTATCCATATCTATATATATCTCAAGGCGTATCCGGAACCAGCCGGAGCAGCCCTCAAACATTTTAACCGGGAGAGTGTTGAGCATTGGAGAAAATAGTCGTAAACGGCGGTAACAGGCTTCACGGAAGTGTAAGAATAAGCGGTGCCAAAAATGCTGCCGTAGCAATTATCCCAGCAGTAGTATTGTCCGACGGCGTTTGCCGTATTGAAAATATCCCCAACATACAGGATGTGAACCTTATCGCAGAGATCCTTTACAAGATGGGTGCTAAGGTAAGCCGTATAAATAAGACTACACTTGAAATTGACCCTCGCGGTATCCGCGAGCCAGTTGCAGCATATGACCTTGTGCGCCATATGCGTGCGTCAAGCTATCTTATGGGCGCACTTTTAGGAAAATTCCTCCGCGCAGAGGTAGCTCTTCCAGGAGGATGCGATTTCGGCGTCCGTCCGGTAGATCAGCACCTGAAGGGCTTCGGCATACTCGGTGCTTCCCACAGCGTTGAGGGCGGTATGATAAAGATAAAAGCCGATAAGCTTGTCGGCAATCATATTTATCTTGATGTCGTATCGGTCGGCGCTACAGTAAACGTAATGCTCGCTGCCGTAAAGGCTGAGGGCAGGACTACTATCGAAAATGCCGCAAAGGAACCGCATATCGTCGATCTTGCCAATTTCCTCAATTCCATGGGCGCCGATGTAAGAGGAGCCGGAACTGATGTTATAAAGGTCAACGGCGTGAGATCCCTGAGAGGTACGACCTATTCTATTATCCCCGACCAGATCGAAGCCGGAACATATATGGCAGCTGTTGCCTGTGCCGGCGGCGATGTAATGATACAGAATGTTATCCCCAAGCATCTTGAATCCATTACGGCAAAGCTCCGTGAAATGGGTGTGAAAATAGAGGAATACGATGATTCCGTCCGTGTCGTCAGTGAGGGCAGGCTGCGCAGATGCAACGTAAAGACTATGCCGCATCCCGGCTTCCCGACAGATATGCAGCCTCAGATCGCTGCTATCCTTACGACTGCCAACGGCACAAGCATCGTGAACGAGGCTGTATGGGACAACAGATTCAAATATGTTGAGGAGCTTCGCAGAATGGGCGCAGCTATCTCCGTAGACGGCAAGCTCGCCGTTATCGAGGGAGTGGATCATCTTGAGGGTGCTCCCGTCAAGGCTACCGACCTGAGAGCCGGAGCTGCGATGATAATTGCCGCACTCGGTGCAAGAGGAACTACGCGCATCGAGGATATCCGTCATATAGAGCGCGGATATGAGGATGTGGTCGAAAAATTCGCATCCATCGGAGCGGATATCAAGAGAGTTTATACTGACGACGGCGCAACAAGAACTGCATGAATCAGTATCATAAAGGAGACACCTTCACAGCGGGATGTCTCCTTTTTACATATCCAGTATTTTCAGAAAAAGGGTCGGTGTTTTTTTGTGACAAGATTATATCCTTTGTTCAGCGGGAGCAGCGGGAACTGCTATTACATAGGATCGGCGGAAAACGGTATACTCATTGATGCCGGACGAAGTGCCAGGCAGATAGAAACGGCGCTTTTGCAGCGTGAGCTTGATATAAAAAACGTGCGTGCGATATTCGTCACGCATGAGCACAGCGACCATATAAGCGGACTGAGGGTGCTTGCCTCACGCTATAGGCTGCCTGTATATGCCACCTGCGGGACGATAGAGGCTCTCAGGGAAAAGGGATGTATAAACGAAAAGGTCAATGCTTCTGTGCTTACGGAAGGCGGTACAGAGGCAGGAGGAATGAATGTACGGGCATTCCGCATTTCCCACGACTGCGCACAGGGCTGCGGCTATGTTGTGGAGACTCCCGACGGCAGGAAAACAGCCTTCGCCACCGATACGGGAATGATAACGGACGAGATATCGGAAACCCTTACCGGCTGTGATACGGTCGTGATAGAATCAAATCATGATATCCGTATGCTTGAAAACGGTCCGTATCCGTATATATTAAAAAAGCGTATTCTTTCGGAATACGGACATTTGTCAAATGATGATTGTGCCGATACTGCCGTAAAACTTATACGCAGCGGTACAACGAGGATATTATTAGCCCATCTGAGCCGTGAAAATAATATCCCGGTGCTTGCCGAGCAGACGAGCGTATGTGCGTTTGAGGGCGAAAAAATGAAGAGGAATATCGACTATATGCTTACCGTGGTCGGAGAAAACGGCTGCGGGGGGATAATTTATTGAGGGCAGGAAATGATAAAGGTAACAATTCTGTGCGTAGGAAAGCTGAAGGAAGGATACTGGCGCGAAGCGTGTGCCGAATACACAAAGAGAATGAGCCGGTTTGCGGATTTTTCGATTATTGAGGTCAATGAAGAGCGTCTGCCTGATGATCCGTCACAGGCTCAGATATACAATACCCTGAAAAAAGAGGGTGAAAGGATTCTTGCAAAGCTTCCGGCAGGAGCAGCGGTGATACCGATGTGTATTGAGGGAAAGCTTTATGATTCGCCGTCATTAGCGGCGCTGACGGAAGAGCTTGCGTCCGGGGGCGTCAGTCATATAGTATTTGTAATTGGCGGATCGTGGGGGTTATCAGACGAGGTAAAGAATACAGCGAAAATAAGGATGTCGATGTCGAGAATGACCTTTCCGCACCAGCTTGCGAGGGTAATGCTCTGCGAGCAGATATACAGGGCTTTTCAGATAAACGGAGGCGGAAAATACCACAAATAATTGATTGCTGAATACAGGAGCTTCATAATGACCGATGCACTCCGCCCGGAGCCGGCAGTCATCACATACCGGGAATACGTTACCCGCGCCATGGGTGAGGCATGAATAAAAAAGACCGCCGCCGCATATAATAGTTTCATAAGAGAATCTCTGAAATACTATTATGCGGCGGTGATAATATGTCAAAGGAAAACAGCAGAGTTTTTCCGGGAGCAGGATTTTCGTCAGTGCGAAACAGGTCTTCCGGATTTTTTTCATTTTTCAGGAAATACAAAACCTATATCATTTCCATAGCAATAGCGCTTGCAGCAGGCATACTCGGCGGGATCGTTACCTACCTCGGCATGGGGGAATTCAATACACTGAACCAGCCCCCTCTGTCGCCGCCGGGATTTCTGTTCCCGGTGGTATGGACAGTGCTTTATGTTCTGATGGGTATAGGATCTATAACAAGGAGGAGATAAAGCTCTCCCCTGCTCTTGTGACATACGGGATACAGCTGTTTTTTAATTATTTCTGGAGCGTATTCTTTTTCGGAGCGGGACTGTATCTGTTTTCGTTTATCTGGCTTATCGCCCTGTGGGCGCTCGTGCTGTCGATGATAATTCTTTTCTACCGCATCGACAAGCCGGCTGCTTATATGCAGATACCCTATATCCTCTGGCTTTCCTTCGCAGCATACCTCAATTTTGGTATATATCTGCTCAATTAAACAAGGGCAGTACCGCACAAGCTATGCCTGCCCGGTATCTGTTTTGCTATACCGGAAAAAGCCGCGTCCGTCAGATAATGACAGGCGCGGCTTGTATTCTTATATGCTGTATTTTATTGACCGGAGGTTTTTTTGCTTGCTTCGGCTGAGGAGACCTTGCTCGTTTCGACAGATTCTGACTTGCTCGTTTCAGCAGGACAAAGCGGTTCATCCGGCTCGTTGCTGTAGGTATAATTCAGTCCGTAAAGCTTGAAGGCTTCCTTGAACATGACATTTGCATCATCGTATTTCTTGTAAAGCGATTCGCCCATCATGATAACAGCTATGCAGGTGTGTCCGTTCATCGTTGCCGATGCAACCACCGAGGTTCCTGCTTCGTCCGTAAAGCCCGTTTTCATGCCGTCGCAGTAGGGAGAATAGAATTCGCTTTCGGGCTGGATAAGCTTATTGGAATTCGTCCAGTAAAGCGTCTCAGGTACGTATATCTCTTCCTCCTCTTCCTCACTACTTTCTTCAACAGATACCTCACTATCGACCGCTGATGATGCGGAAGAAGAAGCTGCGCTGCTCTGAGCAGCTGATTTTTCGGATTCCTGGGACTGCTCGGACGAGGGGTTCTTTGTTTCCTCGGAAGGCTCCTTAATAAGATCACATTCTCTTTCCCATTTCGCACAGGAATTCATTACAAGCGGTATAGTCCTTGCATATGCCGCGATCCTTGCAAGATCCTCGGCACAGGTATAATGATCGTCGTCGTGCCATCCGTCAGGCGTTACATAATGTGTGCCTTTGCACCCTATGCCCTTCGCAGCTTCATTGACAAGGGTCATGAATACCTTTACTGCCTGCTCATCGGAAAGCTTTTCATTTCCGGTGTACATCCTTGCGGCATTTACCGCAATAGTATATGCTGCGTCATTACCCGAGGGAAGCATCAGCGCATCCATCAGATCGGCAAAGGTCAGCTTCATGCCGACCATAAGTCCGGCTGTACTTGAATCCCAGTTGATAAGCTTTATCTCCTCACCGACGGTGATGACCGTATCCGCAGGGATTATCTTTGCCCCGACAATAGCCGTGAGCATCTTTGTTGTGCTTGCGGGATAGATCTTTTTTGTGCCGTCACGCTCAAACAGCACCTTGTCGGCGTCAGCATCATATAAGAGAATATATCTTGCAGTAGCATATTTCTCAATGGTTTCAAGGCTTGCAGCAGGAAGCCTTTTTTTGTCCCTTTCAAAGCTTCCTGTCGGAGCATAGCTCAGAACGGAACTATCCTCAGCGCTCTCTTCCTTTTCTGTTTTTTCCGGAGCCTTGCTTGTCTTTTTTGCTTCAGGCTTTTTTGTTTTCGCTGCCGTTGCAGAGATCTCTGCGCCGGAGGGTGTGCTTTCCTTATTGAACATACCCGCCATAGCAGCAACGCCTATGCTGCCGCCGAGAAGTATCACTACAGCCAGGGCGATCGCAAGACCGCTGTTTTTCTTTTTCCTTTTGACCAGGGGCTTTCTGTTTACGGGGTGTCTTGTCTGCTCCGGAGCATCAGCCGCCGCCTTTTCGGCAGGCTCAGGATCCATTGAAGCAGGAGGCTCCTTATCAGCATATTCTTTAAGAAGCTGGGAATATATATCTATAAATTCTTCATTCCTGAAATCATTATTTTTTTCAGACATAATGCCGTACCTTCCCCTTATACCTTATTTTTACACCATAATATTATGACATTACACAGCGTCAATGTCAATCGGAAATCTGTAACAATATTACTGCCTGTTTAAAGAATAATAAGTTAATTTTTCCCCGTTTACAGGCTGTTTTTCATCATCCGACAGATATCTGCATCATATACGTACAAAAATATTAAATAAATCTTTGTCAATCGGTTGCAAATGACAGTAAAATATTGTAAAATAGACTTATACTTTATAGTCCCCGCCAATAATTACGGGGTCTCAATTAAGGAGGATAACCATATGGCTGTTACTTTGAGTGATAAGCACGTTAAACAATTCATCAGCGATGAGGAATATCAGGCAATTGCTCCTCAGATCGCCGCCGCACACAAGCTTCTGCATGACAAGACCGGACTTGGCAATGATTTCACCGGCTGGGTCGATCTTCCTGTGGATTATGACAAGGACGAATTTGAAAGGATCAAGAAGGCTGCTGCCAAGATCAAGGAAAATACAGATGTTTTCGTTGTTATCGGTATCGGCGGCTCATATCTCGGCGCACGCGCTGCGATAGAATTTCTCAGATCTCCCAACTATAATGCTCTCCCGAAGGATACGCCCGATATTTATTTCACCGGCAATTCCATCAGCTCCACAGCTCTCAGCGAGCTTCTCAAGATCTGCGAGGGCAAGGATATTTCCATAAATATGATCTCAAAATCAGGCACAACGACTGAGCCTGCTATTGCTTTCCGTGTATTCCGTGAGCTTCTTGAAAAGAAGTACGGCAAAGAAGGCGCTAAGGAAAGGATCTTCTGCACGACCGACAAGGCTAAGGGCACGCTCAAGCAGCTTGCTGACAGAGAGGGCTATGAGACCTTCGTAGTACCGGATGATGTCGGCGGACGTTTCAGCGTTCTTACCGCAGTAGGACTTCTTCCCATCGCTGTTTCCGGAGCAGATATCGACGCTCTGATGGGCGGCGCTGCAAAGGCAAGAGAAGAGCTTATGGACACTGATCTTGACAAGAACGATTGCTATAAATATGCTGCGATCCGCAATATCCTTTACCGCAAGGGCAAGCTTATCGAGCTGCTCGTAAGCTATGAGCCGGCATTCACTCTCATGAACGAATGGTGGAAGCAGCTCTTCGGCGAAAGCGAAGGCAAGGATCAGAAGGGTCTTTTCCCGGCATCAGTCGTATTCTCGACCGACCTTCATTCTATGGGTCAGTTCATTCAGGACGGTACAAGAACCATGTTCGAGACCGTTGTACAGATAGACAAACCTAAGTATGAGATCACCCTCGGCACCGATCCGGAAAATGTTGACGGACTTAATTTCCTCTCCGGCAAGACCGTGGATTTCGTAAATAAGAAAGCTTTCGAGGGCACAGTTCTTGCACATACTGACGGCAAGGTACCGAATGTTGTACTCACAATTGCTGACATGAGCGAGGCTGAGCTTGGATATCTCATTTATTTCTTCGAGAAGGCCTGTGCCGTAAGTGGTTACACCCTTGGCATCAACCCCTTCAACCAGCCCGGTGTTGAGAGCTACAAGAAAAATATGTTTGCTCTTCTCGGAAAGCCCGGATATGAGGATCAGAAGGAAGCACTTGAAGCAAGACTCAGATAAGAGCGCACTATAATAGTTTTTAATAAAAATATTCTTCAAAAAGGTTGACAGTTCGTCAAATTTAATATAATATAGATATAGTAGCATTAGCCGCAAGGCATCACATTCAAGGAGGCAAATTATTATGATAAGACTTATTGTCGGTAAAAAAGGTACAGGCAAAACAAAGAAGCTCATCACACTGGCGAATGAAGCTGTTGAGAATTCCAACGGCAACGTTGTTGTTATTGAGAAGGGTTCCAAGCTTACATATGATGTTACGCACAAGGCTCGTCTGATCGACACGGAGCATTATTCGATTTCCGGTTACGATACATTCTTTGGTTTCCTGAGCGGACTGTGTGCAGGCAACTATGACGTTACCGATGTGCTTGTTGATTCCACATTCAAGATCGGCGGAACCAATTTTGATGAATTTGCAGAGTTTGTTGAGAAGGTCAACACACTTGCTGCAAAGACTGATACACAGTTCACATTCCTTGTATCAGCTGACGAATCCGAGCTTCCCCAGTCGCTTAAAGCAGTTGCAGAAAAAGTAGTATAATTACCATGACCGCGGAGTGCAGAAACTCCGCGGTCAATTTTTTTGCCTGCGCTGAGATGCTTTGTCAGAACTTCTGGCACACCGGCGTGCCTCCGCAGACTAACGTAAGGAGTGTATACAATAAGTAACGGTCGCGGCTTACAAAGCTTCCTTACGAGTGCAGAGTGAGCGGAGCGAACGATTACGCGAATTGACACCGGCGGCACGCCGGCGTGAATAGCGCGTAAGCGCGTGGGCCCAGGGAGCTTGCTCCCTGGCGGGGGCGCGGGTGTCCGGTGGACACCTCTCAGCCGCAGGCTGAGAAGCGCCGACCGAGCCGGCAGGCGAGACCCGGCAGCCCAGCAACACCGGCGGAGTACTTTGATCATAAAAAAAGATCACTGAAATTATTGACGATGCCGTAATTTAAGAATTCCTCTTTGGTTCCGGCGAAAACATCCATTTCGATATATTTATCCGGTCCGTCATAGCCCGGAAGCTGACCCTTTTCGCTGTATTGCCAGAAGGTCCAGTCTCTGCCGTCAGAAAGCGATGGTTCGCAGAAAACATCCTTTATCCAGATATCACAATCAGGATATTCATTCTTGACATACAGATCATATGTACGCTGAGTGCAGAATATTACAGGGGAAATACCGTAGTAAGCCCTGAGCCGGCTGATGCTGTCAGAAAGCTGCTGGTCAACGATATTCTTCGGGAGGGGTCTGTCGTTATATCCTTTATATAGTTCAAGATATATCGCCGGCGGAAGCATATCTTCCGGTTCACCGACATTCTCAAAGAAAAAATCAGCCTGTTTTTCACCGGTGCAGTCATAATCAAAATACATATAGAAGCCTGTCCTGATATCCTCAGCAGAAGAGAAAACCCTGTTCCGCTCAAACTGCGGGTCTGTGATATCGCTGCCCTCGGTCGCCTTGATATAGGCAAAATCCAGCTCCTTCGCCAAAACATCCCATTGTATTTTTCCCTGTGTGAATGAAACATCTATCCCGCGCACCTTATAGCCATTTGCATCATTAGGTACAATTATACCATTATTATAGAGATACAGACCTGTCCCGATTGTCAGAGCAAGCGTCAGTACGACCGAAATCACGCATCGGAGCAGCAATGTGGCTGCCGCCTTTGCATTATGCGGGATCACGATCTCCTTATTTGAAGCCCGGAGCTTTGATAATTTTTTCATTTATTATACACCTCTTTGCTCGCAGAAACGCCTGCGTCCTGACATCATTTCACTGTATCTCCCAGGTATTCTTCTGCGGTCAGCTCAAGCTCTGCAATCGCCCATTTTTCTCCGGCTATCTCACATATCTCCTTTTCCAGGCTCAGTTCCCTGAATCCTGCCGCCTTATAGCAGTGATATGCCGGCTTGTTATTTTCAAATACGCCAATCGTCAGGCGCTTTGCCCCGGCTATGCGGAAAGCATATTCTATCGCAAGCTGTATCATTTTCCTGCCGTATCCGCAGCCGCGCTTTTTATCATCCACAATGACAAAGCCAATACGCAGCACCGTATGATCTCCGCCGGTATATCTGAGGATGAAATGCCCGACCGGCACTCCATCCTCACAGGCTGTCACCGGATAGAAATTATCTTCCTCGGAACAGTCCCCGTTATGATCGAAATACTTTTCATTCATATCATTTTCAGTAATAGGATAATGGTCATACCGGTCAGATGTCCATTTTCTGAAAACAGTCTCATCCTCACACCAGGATATGATAGTTTTCGCATCGGTTTTTTTATATGGTCTGAGATACATATACGTCATTTTCCTCCCTTCCCCTGATCCAGATTATCTGAACGCACCGCATCTGCTCTGTATGAGCCGTTTCTCGTCAGGCGCAGCTTGCCGTCGTCCGTAAGCTCCATATTCCTGACCCTTACTGCATATGTTACCGCGTCATCAAAAAGCCTGAGAGCAGCAGCATCGTCCGCAAGACCCATAAGCTCTGCACATTCCCTGACGACAATATCCCTGTCGGCGGCTTTACATTCCGACAGGATGATATATGCCGCATTTGCCGCCTCCTCAACGGGGATATCCTCTGCCCTTCTTGCTGCATCACCGCTGCCGTTTATTCTAAGGCTGACGCATCCGCCGGGGATCATCCCCTGCGCCCAGACAAAGATATTCCCTGCATTTGATGAACGGATAAATCCGTGTTCCTCAATAAGCCTTCTGCAATATCCGACCGCCTTCTGAGCGCTCATATCAAGGGCAACACTGCAAAGCAGTCTCGATATAAGCATATTTTCACTTATCGGCGCCTCCTGCCTGACAATATCGGCAAGGCGTTTTTTTATTCCGACAGCATTTGCAGGATCAACGAATTCCTCCTCGCTGACCTGTATTATCTCCGCTGAATAAATATCATATTGCTTTATCCTCGCCGCAAGACCGGCAATATCCACCCCTGTTCCTCTTTCGGGCTGTACGGGCGCGGCAGACGGCATTTCATCAGGCTGTGCCGGTTCTTTATTCTGCACTGCATCAGGCTCCTGTGAGAACTGTACGGAAGCCGCAGACGGCATTTCATCAGTCTGTGCCGGTTCTTTCTCCTGTGCTTCTGCCTCCTCCTCAGCAAGACTTTCACGTCTTTCCCTTGCTTTTTGCTGCTCCAGTTTTACTCTCGCAATAATGCGGTCAAGCTCCTTTTCGGGGCTGTCCCACCAATCCGCTGTCCATATTCTCAGTATTGACCAGCCAAGTCCCTCAAAGATGCCTGTCTGGGCTATTTCACGGTCGCGTGTAGTCCTGGAAATACTGTAGGATACGCCGTCCGTCAGTATACCGAGCAGATATCTGTCCGGCTCCTCCGGATCAACAACTGCGATATCGACCTTGTATTCCGATCTGCCGACATTCCTGACAGAGGAAAAGCCAAGCTCCTCCAGCGTGCGGCAGACAGTATCCGCTATGGCGCTGTCGGCATTTTTCCTCCCGGCAGCAGAAGCGGAGGTCTCGGGCATCGCCTTGCCCGAAGCATATTCAAGAAAGGCGCGCAGCGCGGCAACACCTTCGGATGAAGTTCTGGAAATATCTATCATATCCGCTGTCAGGGCGGAATATACGACCATTTCACATCTTGCTCTCGATACGGCGACATTCAGCCTTCTCCATCCGCCGTCGCGGTTAAGGGGACCGAAATTCATAGTTACCCTGCCCGCAGCATCCGGGCCGTAGCCGACCGAGAAAAGAATGACATCACGCTCATCACCCTGTACATTTTCAAGGTTCTTTATAAAAAGCGGCTCCTTGCCCGAGAAAGCCCACGCTTCAAGTGCAGCATCTGTCTTGCAGGCTTCGTTGAGAAGGTCGTCGATAAGATTCTGCTGCATTATATTGAAGGTTACTATACCTACGGACAAATCGGAAAGCTTACTGCTGTGGGCACGGCGCTTCAGCTCCGAAACAACAGCTTCGGCTTCGGCACGGTTCTGCCGCGTCCTGCCGCGGTCGAATACGCCGTCAACATGAACAAGGCGCACCTTCTGTTCCCTGTCGTTGACGGACGGGAAGGTATAAAGCTTGTTTTCATAGAACTGACGGTTTGAAAATGCGATAAGGCTTTCATGACGGCTGCGGTAATGCCAGAGAAGATTCGTCTGGGGCATATTCAGAGCAAGGCAGTCGTCAAGAATGCTTTCGAGATCCTCGGTATCAAGCTCCTCCTCTTCTTCATCGGATGCACCGACAGAGAAGAACGAGGTCGGAGGCATCTGCTTCGGATCACCGACGATGACGGCATTCCTGCCCCTTGCAAGAGCACCTACAGCCTTGCAGGTCTGCATCTGTGACGCCTCGTCAAATACAACCAGGTCAAACGGTTCACGGTGCGGGTCAAGGTACTGGGCGGCAGATATCGGGCTCATCAGCATACACGGGCAAAGTCTCGTGATAACATCGCTGAGCCGGTCAAAAAGCTTTCTTATCGAGACGCCGCGACCGCCGTTCTTTATAAGCTTCATAACGGCAGAAAGCTGCGGATCCTTTGAGCCTTCCCTTGCGAAATCAGGCACCTTCGCTGCAAGGCGGCAGTATATTTCCTTCCTTGTCAGCTCCATCAGCTCGGTATCGAGACTTCTGAGCCGTTCCGTTTTCTTTTCAAACGATGTGCCTGTAAAGCTGTTGAGAGCGTCGGAGGCGTCAATATATTTATTGGCAAGACCCTTTGCCATAGCCTTTTTGTATGCACCCTTGATATCGCTGTCCTTAATGCCGTCAAGATAAGCATTGATAACGGGCGATAATCCGAGTTCCTCGCAGCGTTGGACACAGCCGTTCCAGTGCATCCATTCACGCAGCATATACATACCGTCCTTTACATTTCTGCAAAGCTCCAGTTCATCGGCAAAAAACTCCCTGCCCTGTGAGGGAACGGGTTCAAGTGAGCTGTATACGGCGAGCCTTGCCCTGACAAAACTCGTCCACAGCGGCGCAAGCTGCTTTGCAAGTCCGAAATTACTGCCGCTGCTGCAAAAGGCAAAGCGGAAGCCCTCTATGCCGCTGATATCCTTCAAATCCTCATCGAGCCTTACTGCTTTATCCGCCAAAGCACGCACAGCTGCCCAGTCTGTTCCCTGTCCGCTGTAATACGCTCCGAGACCGGCAGCATATGCTGAATCAAGCTCCGCGCACTGCCTCATCTCATCCTGATATGCACACAAAGCTGTAAGCTGCTGTTCGATATCGTTCCTGTTCACTTCGCCCCGACAATACGGAGCGATCTTTTTTATGACATTGTTTACCGCCGCCCCCTTCATCAGGAACATCTTTCCGTTTGCTTCGCGAAGCTCTCTGAGAAGCTGTGCACCGTCAAGCCCTAAAAAGCCTTCGCTGAAGCTCTGCAAAAGGCTCATGCGGCGGCCGGCGGCACTGATATTCATTTCGCACATACGGACAACGCCCGACAGATAAGCACCAAGCTCCCTCTGTTCCCTCCAGCCCGAGGGCATTTCCTCCCATTCAAGCGCCTGAGCGCAGGCTGCATTGAGCCTTGCGGCATCCTCAAAGCGCTCCACGGGGAACGACAGGGATCCGGACAAACCGGTGATGACGGGCATGACAGCCTCGATCGCCTTCCGGTATGCCTCGATATTCTGCGGCAGCTCATCCTTTACGGAATGTGAATAGCGTGTGCGGCCTACACGGAGCAGAGGATTGCCGGCTATGGTGCCGACATCCCTCGCGGCAGCTATGAGATCATCGACCGCAGCATCAGCCGAGACTATCAATTCCGGGGTAAAGCTGTCGAGCTGTACGGGGGAAAACGGCGTTATATCAGGATAAGCCTTGTATCTTTCATACATATTGACAAGCTCATATACATCCATGCCGCATTTCTGTTTTGTATGGAGAGCCGTATTATATTCGTCAAGCTCTGCGCGGAGTCCGGATATCTGCGATGCGCGGGCGGCATATTCCCGGGGAGACGTCTCTTTTGTGACCTCCGATGAGATGCGCAGCTGATCCAGAACAGCCTTTTTCCTTGCCTTGTTGCTGTGCAGCTCCAGACAGAACGGTCCCAGACCGATATTTTCAAGCCGGCGTTGGACGACCTCGAGAGCTGCCATTTTTTCCGCAACAAACAGCACCGTCTTACCCGCGGCAAGTGCATTGGCTATCATTGCGGTAATGGTCTGTGATTTTCCCGTACCCGGAGGGCCGTGAAGAACAAAGCTCTCGCCCTCGCCTGCTGATTCTATCGCAAAAAGCTGTGAAGCATCCGCCGGCAGCGGCAGAAGCGCCTTATCCTCGGGGACACGGCTGCCTATTGTCATTTCGCCTGCATCCCACTGCAGAGTGCCTTCGATAAGGCTTTTGACGATCTTGTTTTTTTCAAGATCATCGGAACGGGTGCGTATATCGTTCCACATGACAAACTGTGAAAATGAGAAGACACCGATATATGCAGATTCAAACACATCCCAGTTTTTCTGTTCGATTATCGCGGTGCGTATAACGGCAAATATTTTTCTTGTATCAAGACCATGCTCATCCGTCGGCAGAGGGTCAAGCCCCGTCACCGTTATACCGAAATCCTGTTTCAGCTTTTCGAGTATGGTCACATTTATCTGAGCTTCATCGTCCCTGAGCCTTATGACATAGCCCTGGGCTGCTGAACGGCGGACGATCTCTATCGGCACCATCAGGATCGGCGCATATCTTGCGCGTGTACTGCGCGGATTTTCATACCATCTGATAAGTCCGAGCGCTATATACAGTGTATTGGCGCCGTTTTCCTCCAGTGATGCCTTGGAAGCGCGGTATATTTCCTTTATCGCCTTATTCAGTTCCATTTCGGTAAATATTGAGCGCAGGCGGTGATTTTTAAATTCGCTGATAAGTATATCCCCGATACCATCTGTCTGATGAAGATTTTCAAAGCCAAGCTCTGCCGAGCTAAGCTCCTGCGGGCGGGGCATTATCGTGAAATCCTCGCCGTCGGCAAGAGCATCCTCCAGATCGTCAAGCGAAGTCGTAAGCAGCGGTATGAGTGTTTTAGACATTCTCATGCTGACGAGGGTATTGCGAAGCCCGAGATCAAGAAGCTTTCTTTCCCATGAAGTTTTTCTGTCGGCGGGAGTCTCAGGCTGTTGACGGATACTGACGGTTTCCGCAAGCGCCCTCGGCGGTTCTGCGGCTTTGATACGAGCCTGCTCCGAAGTATCGAGACGAATACCGTTTTCTGTTCTTATACGTGCCGGGAGGGGCTTTATCCCGCTGAGACGGGCGCGGCGGATATCAATAATAAGCTCGGCGTCCATCAGCTGTTTTTTTGCAGCAGCTGCGGCATCATCAAAGCCCGATGCCGAGCCTGAGCGGGCGAGTGTACAATCCGTTACAGCCGCCTGATTCACGCCGTCCGCGATACGCTTTGAAAGAAGCGAGGGATCATCGAGGACAGCCTCGGGGAAGGAGCGATCCTCGAGCCACAGTCCCGCGAACATATGTCCTCTCAGGAGGATAAGCACAGGGCTTAATCCGACAGCCTCGAGAAGTGAAGCATAGAGAAGTGAGATATCAATACAGCTGCCGAGCCTGTCGGAAACAACGGCATCGCAAAGGCGTATTCTTTGACCTGTTTCATCAAGTCCGGCGGGGTGAGCGACATAGGTTATACAAAGCTCTCTTATTGCCTCATATGCTGCGCCTGCCATTTTCAGCACACGGTCAGGGTCACTGCTGAGGTATGAATCGAGAGACGGATCATTTGTCCATTCTCCCATAAGCTCACCCATTCTATGTATAAGCGGAACAAGCTCCGGCGAATTCGGAGTCACGAAGGCAGTGAGAAGTTCGGGGTAATAAGCCGAGCCGTGCCATTCATCGAAGGCAAGGGCTTTTATATCTGTAAATGTTTCTCCGAGCAAGCCTTCTCCGCTGTAAGCCGCAACGGAAAGGCGGCCGCTCACGCCCTCAGTAAGACCTGCGAGAAATCCGGCATCAGGAGAAAGCTCTGACGCATCGACAGCGATAGTACTCATTGCCGGCACAAGATCTATATGCAGTGTCAGCGGAAGGCAAATAGCTGGTTCGCAGCTGAAATCAAGTCTGACATCGGCAATATCCTCGCCGCACAGATTTTTTATATTTACTGCTGACGCAACGGGGATACCGTTATGTTTCAATGCAAAATTTATGATCGGAACAAGCTCAGCGCTGATCTCAAGTTTATTCAGACATTCAACCGTCATTCCGCCCGTATTATTTTCATTCAATTGACTGCACCTCCGATTATGTAGCATTACACAAAAGTACACATTTCCTTATTATATATTCTACTCCATCACCCCTCCCCCCGTCAACCCTATGTTGTACTTCCGGTGCGTGCCGCCTCCTGGGGCTTTGCCCCAGGTCTCGCCTGCCGGCTCGGTCGGCGCTTCTCAGCCTGCGGCTGAGAAGTGTCCACTGGACACCCGCGCCCCCACCAAAGGCTCTTCTCGCCTGCCGGCTCGGTCGGCGCTTCTCAGCCTGCGGCTGAGAGGTGTCCACCGGACACC
>CADCGS010000033.1 GCA_902801055.1 uncultured Ruminococcus sp.
GCACAGAACGGAGATAAGTCGGTGAGTACCCTTTGCCGTCATCGTCACGAAGCGTAAGCAAAGAGTTCTGCCACTGTAAAACATCAACAGACGAAATTCACGACAAGCTTTTGTTTGCAAAATAAGGCTTGATATGCTTTTCGATAATATTCTCTTTTGTGGCGTATGTAGTCAGCTTGATATGCGGCTTTATATCGTCCATATAAAGATCAACAAAGGCACAGAAGCCCATATTCACATCATGCTTCTTCTTTGCAAGGAACTCCGTTTCATATTCCTGAGCAGACCTCTGACTTTAACAATCTTGAACAGGAAATATAATATCAGGAGCATCAAACCTAAATTCAATGTCTGATACTCCTGCTTTTTTAATTTTACTCGTAAATTTTTTTCAATTATTTTAACTATTTTATTGCAAATTTATATATTATGTTGTAAAATAAAGCATAGAAATAGTTTTATTAGTTTTAAAATATATTTTATAATATGAGGTAAGAAATATGGACTTTAATGAGAATTTTAATAATTATATTGCTCGATTACAAAACATGAAAACACAATTAAAGAATCTGACTGAAGAATCAACTAAAATGTCACTTGTCATGCCGTTTTTTTCTATGTTGGGATATGATATTTTTAACGCTTCAGAAATAGTTCCGGAATACACTTGCGATGTTGCTACCAAAAAAGGTGAAAAGGTTGATTATGCAATTTTAAAAGACGGAGATCCTATTATGCTTATAGAAGTTAAACGTGCAGGACTCAAATTGCAAAAACAGCAACAAGGACAACTTTACAGATATTTTTCAACAAATAGGTGTCGAATTGCAATTTTAACAAATGGAATCGTTTATCAGTTTTTTAGTGATTTAAACGTTCCGAATGTTATGGATGATGATCCATTTTTGTCATTTAATTTGCTTGAAGATGATACTGCGTTATATTCTTCGTCAGTCAGACAATTCAGTAAAGAAAAATTTAATATTAAAAATGTCATTTCAAAAGCAATATTTCAAAAATACTCAAAAGTAGTACAAAAAACTTTAAAAGAAGATTTATTAAATCCTAGTGATGAAATGGTTAAATACTTCTTGTCACGTCCAGAAATAAAAACAGGAAATAGAATTACTTCACAAATGATTGAAAAATATCGTGAAGCAACAAAAAAAGCTATGCAAAAGGTATTCGGTGTTACAATTAATGAGTTTTCCGACGATTCCAAAGAAAACGATTATAATACTTTGGAACATAATACAACACAATTATTTGAAAACAATAAAGATAATGACTTATCAAATTCGGATCAAAAAAACAACGTAGAGTACACTCCCGAACTATTACAAAAAGCTATACAAGAATTTGCATATAATCATATAACAGCTTGTACTTTTAAAAATGAAGAAACAGATGAAATTATAAGAATTCATATTTATTCAACAAATAATAAAGTTGGTGTAGTTAAAATACAAAAAGCAAATATGGCAATTCAATTCAGAAGAATACAAAACGGAAAACCAGAGATTTTTGATACAAATTCTTTTGATGAATTAAAACAATATATTAATAGTATCACTGTTTGATTTAGTATAACAAAACCGGGAACCCACCGCTGCGGCAGATTCCCGGTAATTATTATATATGTTTGTGAATATTATTTACTCCCACTCGATCGTGGCCGGGGGTTTGGAAGTGATATCATAAACGACTCTGTTGACGTTTTTAACTTCGTTTATGATACGGTTGGAGATCTTTTCGAGGACGTCATACGGTACTCTTGCCCAGTCGGCAGTCATAAAATCACCGGTAGTCACAGCGCGCAAAGCGATAGTATTATCGTAGGTTCTGCCGTCACCCATAACACCGACACTCTTTATACCGGTCAGAACAGCAAAATACTGTCCGGTCGTCCTGTCAAGTCCGTTTGCTGCGAATTCCTCGCGCATGATGGCGTCGGCATCCTTGAGTATCTCAAGCTTATCCTCGGTAATGTCGCCCAGAATACGGATAGCAAGTCCCGGTCCCGGGAAGGGCTGACGGAATACGAGGAATTCCGGGATACCCAGCTCAAGTCCGGCTTTTCTTACCTCGTCCTTGAAAAGGTCGCGCAGCGGCTCGATAATACCCTCGAATCCGATATCCTCCGGCAATCCGCCTACATTGTGATGGCTCTTTATCACCGCGGATTCTCCCGCGCCGCTCTCTACAACATCGGGGTATATCGTTCCCTGACAGAGATAATCCATCTTGCCGAGCTTCTTCGACTCTTCCTCGAATACACGGATGAATTCCTCACCGATGATTTTTCTCTTGCGCTCGGGATCGGTCACTCCCGCAAGCTTTCCAAGAAACCTCTCCTGTGCATTGACACGGATAAGGTTCATATCAAACTGCTTTCTGAATATGCTCTCTACCTGATCGCCTTCATCCTTGCGGAGAAGTCCGTGATCAACGAATATACAGGTAAGCTGCTTTCCTACTGCCTTATGCACAAGTAATGCCGCAACCGATGAATCTACACCGCCCGAAAGCGCACAAAGCACCTTCTTGTCACCTATTTTCTCCCTGAGCGACTTGATGGTTTCCTCTACAAATGAATCCATCTTCCAGTCCGCTGTGCATCCGCAGGCATTATACAGGAAATTGCGCAGATATAACATTCCCTCAACAGTGTGCTGTACCTCGGGATGGAACTGTACTGCATAGAAATTTCTCTTGATATCTTCCATGGCTGCAACAGGACAGTCTTTGGACATAGCTGTGACCTTGAACCCGTGCGGGATCTCCTCTATCCTGTCCGTGTGGCTCATCCAGCAGATATTCTTTTCCTTGGCGCTGTGAAACATCAGAGACGACGGGTTGAATTCGACTTCAGTCTTGCCGTATTCCCTGTTCTCCTCTATACCTATGACTTTACCGCCGAGAGACTGAGCCATAAGCTGCGCACCGTAACAGATGCCAAGTACGGGAATGCCAAGATCAAATAATCCCGGATCACATTTAGGACCGTTATCATCATATGCGCTGTTCGGACCGCCGGTAAAGATAATACCCTTATATCCGCCTTCCCTGATCTGCTGTGCGGTTATCTTGTAGGATTTTATCTCGCAGTATACATTACATTCCCTTACTCTTCTGGCAATAAGCTGTGTATACTGTCCGCCGAAATCCATAACAAGTACGGATTCATTTTTAGTTTTCATATTACCACCTTTTCCTTTTCCCGGATATCCAGTTATTCTACCGTAACGGATTTTGCAAGATTTCTCGGCTGATCTATATCACAGCCCTTGAGCGAAGCAACATAATAAGCGAAAAGCTGAAGCGGGATGACTGCAAGAGAAGGCAACAGCATATCGCATACCTTGGGAATGAAAACCGTCTCACCGACGTTTTCAAGTTCCTTATGGGTATCGCAGGCTATACAGAGGACCTGTGCTCCGCGGGTCTTTACCTCTTCGATATTGCTTACGATCTTGGGTATAAGCTCCTCGTGAGTTGCAAGAGCGATGACCGGCGTACCCTGCTCGATAAGAGAAATGGTACCATGCTTCAGCTCACCAGCAGCATATGCCTCACTGTGGATATATGATATCTCTTTAAGCTTTAATGAGCCTTCAAGTGAAAGCGCATAATCAATATTTCTTCCGATAAAGAATATATCCTTGCTGTTGAAAAACTTCGATGCAAGATACTGTATCCGCTCCTTGTTTTCAATAACAGCATCTATCTTGTTCGGAAGATCCTCCAGCTCTCTTACAAGAGCCTTATATTCATCCGGAACGATAGTACCGAGCATTTCCCCGAAATAAAGTGCAAGCAGATAAATAACCGCAAGCTGGGTGCTGTATGCCTTTGTGGTAGCAACAGCTATTTCAGGACCTGCCCATGTATAAATGACATCATCCGATTCGGATGCGATAGCGCTTCCGACAACATTTACAATGGAAATAACATGGGAGCCTCTGCGCTGAGCCTCCTTCATTGCTTCCTTAGTATCGGCAGTCTCACCCGACTGGCTGATAACGATAGTAAGCGTCTTATCATTTACGATAGGATCACGATAGCGGAATTCCGATGCAAGATCAGCCTCAACAGGGATCCTCAGCATTTTCTCAAAGATATATTTTGCGACAACACCGACATGGTAAGCACTGCCGCAGGCAAGAATATTGATCTTATTGAATTTCTTCAATTCCTCGGCACTGAGATTTACCTCGTCGAGCACGACCTTTCCATTACGGATACGGGGAGCGATCGTCTCACTGATAGCCTTTGGCTGCTCCATTATCTCCTTGAACATAAAATGCTCATATCCGCCCTTCTGAGCGGCATTGATATCCCAGTCTACCGTTTCGGTCTCTTTGCTGATCTCATCTTTATCGGTATTGATAATACGCACACCGTCTCTGCTGAGAATAGCGATCTCGTTATTTTCAAGACGATAGATCGTCCTTGTGCGCGAAAGGATAGCCGTAACATCGGAGGCAAGATAGTTTTCATTTTCCCCGAGACCGATAATAAGCGGGCTTTCCTTTCTTACGGCAATTATTTCATCGGGATTTTCCTGGCTGATAACGCCGAGAGCATAGCTACCCTCAAGCTTGCCGAGAACTTTTATCACCGTATCAATAAGATCGCCCTTATAATAATATTCAATAAGCTGAGCTATGACCTCAGTATCGGTCATCGAGCGGAAAATAATACCCTTTGAGGTAAGATAATCCTTCAGCTGCTGATAATTCTCAATTATACCATTATGAACAACGGCAAAACGTCCCGATTCACTGAGGTGAGGATGGGCATTTACATCCGACGGTTCGCCGTGAGTAGCCCATCTTGTATGACCAATACCTACAGTACCCTTTGTATCAGCGCCGTTATGGGTAAGGCTGCGAAGATCGTCCACCTTGCCCTTAGCCTTTTTAACGATAAGCTCATGCCCGTCATTAAGGCACACGCCTGCACTGTCATAGCCTCTGTATTCGAGCGTCTGCAAGCCGTCCAAAAGGAACGGGCCTGCCTGCTCATAGCCGATATAGCCAACTATACCACACATACACTATCCCTCCGGCTTATCTGTAAATTATATCCTCGCGCTTAGGACCGTTGGATATCATCTTGAACGGAACACCTACAGCCTTTTCTGCAAATTCTATATATCTGCGGCAATTTTCGGGAAGCTCCGCATAATTTCTTATTCCCCTGATATCGCACTTCCAGCCCGGAAGTACCTCAAGCACAGGCTTGCATCTTTTGAGCTTTGTTGTAGACGGGAAGTAATCAATTTTCTGACCGTCAAGCTCATATGCTACGCATACCGGGATCTCATCAAGATATCCGAGCGCATCAAGAACAGTAAATGCGACCTGTGTAGCGCCCTGGACCTTGCAGCCGTAGCGTGTTGCAACAAGGTCGAGCCAGCCCATTCTTCTGGGTCTGCCGGTCGTTGCGCCGTATTCGCCGCCGTCGCCGCCTCTTTTTCTGAGCTCCTCTGCCTCGTCACCAAAGATCTCGCTGACAAATTCGCCTGCGCCGACAGAGCTTGAATAAGCCTTTACAACGGTGATTATATCCTTGATCTCATACGGCGGGATACCGCCTGCGCCTACAGCGCCGTAGCCTGCGATGGTATTTGAAGAGGTAACCATCGGATAAATACCGAAATCAGTATCCTTGAGCGAGCCGAGCTGACCCTCAAGGAGGATATCCTTTCCGCTCATTGCGGCGTCATGCACGATATCGAAGGTATTAGCAACATAGGGTTCAAGAGCCTTTTTATATTCCATCAGCTTCTCAAACATTTCGTCAGCGCTGATAGGCTCCTTATGATAAACATTCGTAACGATCGCATTCTTCACTTCGAGGATGCGTTCAAGCTTTTCGCGCAGACCCTGCTCGTCATCGAACAGTTCATTCACCTGGAATCCGATCTTTGAAAACTTATCGGAATAGAAGGGTGCAATACCTGATTTTGTCGAGCCGAAGCTGCGTGAGGAAAGACGCTCCTCCTCATAGCAGTCGAAAAGCTTATGATAGGGCATTACTATCTGTGCCCTGTCGGAAACAAGGATATTGGGCTTTGGAACACCGCCGTCAATAAGCTCCTTTATCTCCTTTACGAGATTTTCCACGCTCAGCGCCACGCCGTTGCCGATAATATTGACTATCTTTTCATTGAATACACCTGACGGGAGCTGATGAAGCGCAAACTTGCCGTAATTATTGATTATCGTATGTCCGGCGTTGCTGCCGCCCTGAAAGCGGATCACCATATCAGATTCCTGCGCCAGAACGTCGGTGATCTTGCCCTTACCCTCGTCGCCCCAGTTAGCGCCGACTATTGCTCTTACCATTTTTAACCTGCCTTTCCTTATTACATCATACTGTCAAGTCTCAGTAATAATTCTGTTATTCTTTATTTTTGACCGGGGATAAGCCCGGATTATTTACTGCTTTATCGTATTCAGCCTATAGGCGCCACAAGCACCCTGCCCGTACCTCTGTAGACATTTACAAGACCTTCGCCGGAGGCTGCGGAGCCGATAAGCGATTTTGACGATCTTTCGACGGTGAACTGCAGAGAATGTGACCATGCTATAGCCATATTGCCATCGATCTTCAGGGTATCGTTCTGGAGATCAAACACAAGCAGCTCCTCCATCGGAGCGGGGCTTTCAAGCACGACCACTCCGCTGCCGATCAGCGTGGAATTGAAAAGACCCTCGCCGCCGAGCGCTGCGGAGGAAAAGCTCGACCTTGCGGTGACCTTCAGATCTACCGTATCGTCACACGCAAGGAACAGACCGTCCTCGATGGTCATTGCGCCGCCCCAGTTATTAAGATCCTCAAGAAGAATATATTTATATGTAGGCTCCAATATAACCTGACCGAAGCCAAAATAACGGGGTTTTATCCCGCTTTCACCAGTGACCTTGCCGCCGACCATTTTTTTGAAGAAATCGCCGGCGCCCTTGACATTGGTATTCATATTGACATTACCCGCCATGATCTGCATAGCGCCCGCCTGGAGTATAATACCCTGATTATTGAGAGTAGCGACGACCTGTCTTTTCCTCAGTCCCATCTTTGACATAAAATATGACGTCTGTGCAGTGCCCGGATTTACAGACAGATCCTTCATGTATTCAACTACAGAAAAACATCCGAGATTTGAAATTATCGTATGAGCCGCTGTTCTTGCGAGCATATTGTTGGTTACCATATCCTCTCCTCCTTAATAACCGGTTTAGTGATATCAGATATTGATCTCTGCCTTTTCAGTTTCCATTGCTTCATATGGAGCAAGTGCCGCCTTTACTTCATTATTGAGGAAATCCTCAGTCTGTACCGGCGCTCTGCCCACATAATTCTCCGGCTTGAGAATTGCTTTAAGCTCTTCAAGCGTTACGCCGAATGCCGGGTCGGCTGCGATCCTTTCAAGCAGATCATTTTCTCCGCCGTCACGCTTTACTACTGCCGAAGCAGCCATTGAATGTTTTCTTATAAGCTCATGGAGATCCTGACGGTTGCCGCCCCTCTTGACGGCATCCATCATTATATTTTCGGTTGCCATAAACGGAAGCTCGCTCATCAGGCGTGAAGTGATAACCTTGTCATATACGACAAGACCATCGCTGACATTGATATAAAGATTAAGTATAGCGTCAACTGCGAGAAAAGCCTCCGGGACGCTGAGTCTCTTGTTTGCGGAATCGTCGAGAGTTCTTTCAAACCACTGTGTTGCCGCAGTGATATAGGGATTGAGAACATCGACCATAACATATCTTGAAAGCGACGCCATACGCTCACAGCGCATAGGGTTGCGCTTGTAAGCCATAGCGCTTGAACCGATCTGGTTCTTTTCAAACGGCTCCTCCACCTCTTTGAGATGCTGGAGAAGTCTGATATCATTTGAAAACTTGGTAGCGCTCTGTGCGATACCCGCAAGGACATTCAGCACACGGCTGTCAAGCTTTCTGGAATAGGTCTGACCCGATACTGCAAAGCACTGGTCATAGCCCATTTTCTTTGCGATAAGCTTATCTATCTGTCTGCATTTGTCATGATCGCCCTCGAAAAGTTCAAGGAAGCTTGCCTGGGTGCCTGTTGTACCCTTACAGCCGAGAAGCTTCATATTGGAGAGCACATAGCGCACATCCTCAAGATCCATCAGAAGATCCTGTATCCAGAGAGTAGCCCTTTTGCCAACGGTAGTAGGCTGAGCAGGCTGGAAATGAGTGAATGCAAGAGTCGGCAGATCCTTATATTTTTCCGCAAACATGGAAAGCTGACGGATAGCGCTGACAAGCTTTTTCTCTACGATGCGCAGAGCCTCTGTCATGATAATGACATCGGTATTGTCTCCGACATAGCATGATGTTGCGCCGAGATGGATTATGCCCGCTGCACCCGGACACTGCTGACCGTATGCATATACATGGGACATAACGTCATGGCGGACGAGCTTTTCTCTTTCCTCAGCCACCTCATAATTGATATCATCGGCATGAGCCTTCAGCTCGTCTATCTGCTCCTGAGTAATATCCAGACCAAGCTCATGCTCAGCCTCGGCAAGAGCTATCCACAGTCGGCGCCATGTCCTGAATTTCTTATCGGGAGAAAAAATGTATTTCATTTCCTTATCCGCATATCTTGAAGAAAGCGGTGATTCATATGTATCTCTCATAATAGTAACCTTTCTTGCAGACGGTCATGCAAACCGCGATTTAATTTTCATCCTTGCCGAGACATGATGCATCGGCTTTTTTCTTGGGCGGAAGCTTTTTGCCGAAATCGACTCCTCCGCGTTCCTTTCCGGAAAGCATTTTTTCAGGTATCCTTGTGGGATAATTTCCGGAGAAGCAGGCGTCACAAAAGCCGGTATTCTGTCCGAAAAGCATATCGCCAAGCTTGTCAGGAGGCAGGAATCCCAGGGAATCCGCACCGGTAAGCTCGCAGATCTCATCGATCGTATGCTTTACGGCGATAAGCTCGCCCCTGCTCGGAATATCCGTTCCGTAAAAGCACGGCCAGATGAACGGCGGAGAGCTGATACGAAGATGTACCTCTTTTGCTCCGGCATCCCTGAGCATTTTAACTATCCTGTCGCAGGTCGTACCGCGGACGATGGAATCGTCAATAACAACGACCCTCTTCCCCTCAAGCACGGAGCGCAGAGGATTGAGCTTCAGCTTTACGCTTTTGGCGCGTTCCTTCTGTGTCGGCTTGATGAACGTCCTGCCGATATATCCGTTTTTGACTATGCCCTTTTCATAGGGAATGCCTGATTCCTCGCTGTAGCCTATTGCGGCGTCTATACCCGATTCGGGGACGCCGATAACGATATCCGCCTCAACCGGGAATTCCCTTGCAAGTATCCTGCCGGCCTCCTTGCGTGATTTATACACGCTTATGCCGTCTATCTCGGAATCTGTCCTTGCAAAGTAGATATATTCAAACACGCAGAGGGATTTCTTTTTATTCCCGGACATCTGGGAAGTTATCGAATGAACGCCCTCATCATCGACAACAACTATCTCACCGGGTTCGATATCGCGCACGAATTCTGCACCGCAGGCTGCAAGCGCACAGGATTCAGATGCAAATATTATGCTTTCGCCGAGTCTGCCCATGCAAAGCGGACGGAAGCCGTGGGGGTCACGCGCAGCGATAAGCTTCTGCGGGCTCATTACGAGAAGGGAATAAGCTCCCTCGAGCTGTCTCATGGTGCGCTCTACAGCCTCCTCGACAGAGGCGGAATTCACCCTTTCGCGGGCGATAAGATACGCGATTGCCTCGGAGTCGATAGTTGTCTGGAATATTGCTCCGCGCATTTCAAGCTCCTTGCGCACCTCATAGGCATTAGTCAGATTACCGTTATGTGCAATAGCAAGAGTACCCTTTACATAACGCATAACAAGCGGCTGTGAGTTTTCACGCACACTGCCGCCTGCTGTAGAATACCTGACATGAGCTATTGCCATCTGACCGGTCAGGGAATCCAGCACCTCATTGCTGAATACCTCGCTGACCAGTCCCATATTTTTATGACCGGATATAACACCCCTGTCATTTACCGCAATGCCGCAGCTTTCCTGACCTCTGTGCTGCAAAGCCAGAAGTCCGTTATAGCACGCATACGCCGGTGCAAGACTGTCATTTCCGTATATTCCGAATACTCCGCATTCCTCATGCAGTTCCTCGGAAAAATATTCCTTTGAATCAATACTCAAAAAAACACCTCATTTGCCCGGCTGACGGCCGGTCATTATGCATCAGGCATATCATTTGCCGAGACCGATACGCTTCATCATTTCAGCGTAAGCTTCCTCTACGCCGCCGAGATCACGGCGGAAACGATCCTTATCGAGCTTCTCGTGGGTCTTGATATCCCAGAAGCGGCAGGTATCGGGAGAGATCTCATCTGCGAGGACGATCTCGCCTTCTGCTGTCTTACCGAACTCAAGCTTGAAGTCGATAAGCTCTACGCCGACGGAAGCGAAGAATTCTACCATATATTTATTGATATCCAGAGCCATCTTGCTGATGGTATCTATATCCTCCCATGTAGCGGCGCCGATCGCTACGGCATGATAGGAATTGATAAGCGGGTCGCCGAGGTCGTCATTCTTGTATGAGAATTCAAGAACAGTAGTTTTAAGCTCAGTTCCTTCTTCAAGGCCGAGACGCTTAGCCATAGAGCCTGCTGCCTTATTGCGGATAATGACCTCAAGGGGAACGATCTTTACCTTTTTGACAACGGTCTCGCGGTCGTTAAGCTCGAGAACATAATGAGTCTTGATACCCTTTTTCTCGAGGAGCTTGAACATAAAATTAGACATTCTGTTGTTTACAACGCCCTTACCGGTAATTGTACCCTTTTTCAGACCGTTGAAAGCAGTAGCATCGTCCTTATACTCAACGACGCACATATTTTCGTCCTCAGTAGCGTAGACCTTTTTTGCCTTTCCTTCATAAAGAAGCTCTCTTTTTTCCATTTCTGATTTCTCCTTCCGGTAATTGACCGGGCATAGAATGTATGTCCGGGATATAGGTTTTTACCGCTGAGCCTTAGCCGGACGATGCCGGCGCCGACGATAAAAACAGTCATACAAATACATATAACATTATACAACGATTGAAGCTCATTAGCAAGAGTTAAATGAAAATTAATCAAATTTATCGGATAAGATATGATCAGTGCGAAAAATTATGCTTTATGCACAATTACGGCGCAGACCTTTGCCTGCGCCGTAGAGAGTTATATTATTTTACGACCGTTATTTTGCACGAGGATTCCTTGCCGTTGTATGTGCGGACTGTCACATAAGCAGTACCGGGCTTCATCGCCTTGAAGGAGCCTGTCCAGTTTGTTTTGGTCATTTTTACAATATTATTGTTGCTGCTGCGGAAGGTGCGTGTTGCACAGCCTGCATTTGACGGAACTGAGCAGCTCAGCGTTGCAGTCTGACCGACTTTCATTGTCATGTTTTTCTTGCTTATCGTCACACTTGTCGGGGCAGCCTTGACTGTGACCTTACAGGTTGATTCCTTGCCGTTATATGTGCGGACTGTTACATATGCAACTCCGGGCTTTACGCCGACGAAATCTCCCTGCCAGTCGGTGCGGGTCATCTTTACGATAGAGCTGTTGCTTGTGCGGTATGTTCTCTTTGCGGCAGCCGCGCCGTTGTTTACTCCTGAATTTACGGAATATTTCTCTCCGACACCGATCGTAAGTATACCCTTTGTCAGTGTGACCTTTGACGGAGCGTTCTTGACCGTGATCTTGCAGGATGCTTCCCTGCCGTTCAGTGTATTCACGGTGACCCATGCAGTACCATTTGACACAGCCTTGATATTGCCGTTTTTGTCAACGGTAACTATTTTTGAATTTGATGTGCGCCACATTACTGTCTTGCATCCATTGTCGGGAGATATTTTCGGGCTGAGCTTTGCGGTTTCTCCCACACCCAAAGACATTTCAGCCTTATTCAAAGAAACAGATTTCGGTTCGGTCACAGCAATAAACTTAAATCCATTATCCTTTGCCCAAAGACATTTCAGCCTTATTCAAAGAAACAGATTTCGGTTCGGTCACAGCAATAAACTTAAATCCATTATCCTTTGCGTATTTTTCTGCGGCTGTTCCTTTTGTGCCATAAATCGTAAATCCAGGTATTTTATGATGACCATCATCACCGAAATAATAACCTAAAGCACCCGAGTCAATTGTTTTAACGGTTTTCGGGATAATCATTTTCAGAGAAAAACAATCTGCAAATGCTATTACTCCGATGCTTGTAACAGTGTCGGGAATTTTTACGGTCAATAGTTTTTTACAGCCATAAAATGTACATCTGCCTTTTCCTCCGGGGATAGTATTGATCCCCTCAGGCAGAACGACACGTTCAAGATTCTCACAATCCATAAAGATACCATAACCAAAGCTTTTTACTCTTTTTGGAAGGGTAACTCTTTTTAGTCTTTTACAATACATAAATACTTGACTTCCGATTTGTGTAACGCTGTCCGGTATTGTGACACTTTCAATATATTCATTACGGGAAAATGCTCCGCCTCCTACAGTTTTTATACTTGATGGAACAACAAGATTTTTTGATTTGCCACAGTAATAGCATAAAGTATCACCGAAAATAACAAATCCATTTTTATCTGCAAGCTCTTTGCAGCCATAAAACGCATACCTTTCTATACTCTTCACGCCGGACGGGATCGTTACGCTTTTGAGGCTTGTGCAGTTATAAAACGCATATTCTCCTATACTCTTCACACCGGACGGGATCGTTACGCTTTTGAGGCTTGTGCAGTCTCTAAACGCACTCGCTCCTATACTCTTTACACTGGACGGGATCTTTATGCTTGTGAGGCTTGTGCATTCAGCAAACGCCCCATTTTCTATACTCGTCACACCGGACGGGATCGTTACGCTTGTGAGGCTTGTGCAGTGTTCAAACGCATATTCTCCTATACTCGTCACACCGGACGGGATCTTTATGCTTGTGAGGCTTTCGCAGAATTCAAACGCCCCATTTCCTATACTCGTTACACTCGACGGGATCTTTATGCTTGTGAGGCTTCTGCAGCTCCAAAACGCGAACTCTCCTATACTCGTAACACTGGACGGGATCGTTACGCTTGTGAGGTTTTCGCAGAATTCAAACGCCCCATTTCCTATACTCGTAACCTTTTTCCCGTTAATGCTGCCGGGAATTGAAAGGCTGGAAGCGCTACCATTATACCCTGTGATCTCAACAGTGCCATTACTAAGAACTTTATACTCATAATCTCCATAAGTAGCCGCATCTGCCACTATACCGCTTTCGACCGCCAGCGGCAAAACTGCCGCCGCGCCCGTGCAGAGCATTGCCGATGCCATAAAAACCGCACCGGTCTTTTTCATTAAATCCTTCAATTTCATGATTTGATTCCTCCTATAACATTACTCAGAATATCATCAGGACATTCCATTCACAATAATTATAACACATAAAAAAATTAGTCAATACATATATTTTCGTTTATAATTTCCAATTACATTGATCTGATACATATTGCTTGTCGGATCGATTTATAGTATAAATTACGGCGCAGAGATTTGCCTGCGCCGTATGGGTTTATGATTATTTTACTGTTATCTTACAGGTGCTTTCCTTGCCGTTGTATGTGCGGACTGTCACATAAGCAGTACCGGGCTTCATAGCCTTGAAGGAGCCTGTCCAGTTGGTCTTTGTCATTTTTATGACTGAGCTGTTGCTTGTGCGGAAGGTGCGTGTTGCACAGCCTGCATTTGACGGAACTGAGCAGCTCAGCGTTGCAGTCTGACCGACCTTCATTGTCATGTTCTTCTTGCTTATTGTCACACTTGTCGGGGCAGCCTTGACTGTGACCTTGCAGGTGGATTCCTTGCCGTTGTAGGTGCGGACTGTTACGTATGCAACTCCGGGCTTTACGCCGACGAAATCTCCCTGCCAGTCGGTGCGGGT
>CADCGS010000034.1:0-7509 GCA_902801055.1 uncultured Ruminococcus sp.
ATATTGTTACCTCCGGTTATGTTGGTTTGGTCGCTTAACATTTTACCACAGGTTTCAATATGGGTCTATTCTTTTTGCCATTTTATTTTACAACTTAGCATTTTTCCGGAATTTTTTTCAATTACCCTCCGCCTGTGATAATTTACTAATAAAAAACTTGCTATGTACTTTTCTGTATGGTAGAATAAGCATATAAACTATAATAATTCGGAAGTGATCAGATGATAGCTGTTATTGACTATGGCGCCGGTAATCTGCAGAGCGTTATCAAGGCTCTTGATTTCATTGGTGCGGATTGCCGTGTTACTGATAATTATAATGAGATCATGTCAGCCGACGGAGCTATTCTCCCCGGTGTAGGTTCATTTGGTGATGCAATGGACTGCATGAATAACAGCGGCGCAGTTAAAGCCGTTAAGGATTTTGTCGGAACAGAAAAACCCCTGCTTGGTATCTGTCTCGGGCTGCAGCTGCTGTTTGCAGGAAGCGAGGAAAGCCCGGAAGCTGAAGGTCTTGATCTTCTCAAAGGAAAAATAACAAGGATACCAAATGACGGCGGCAAGCTCAAGATCCCGCATATGGGATGGAATTCTCTTGATATCAGAAAGCATGACGGTCTGTACAGGGGAATAACCGGATCCCCTTACGTTTATTTTGTACATTCTTATTATCTTAAAGCAGACAGCGAAGAAATAGTAAGCGCTCAGACAAGCTACGGTACTGTGATAGACGCATCCGTACAGTACGGAAATATCTATGCTACACAATTTCATCCGGAAAAGAGCGGCACTGTCGGTCTGAAAATACTGCGGAATTTTGTTGCAATATGCGGAGGAGATAAATAATGTATGCCAAAAGGATCATTCCCTGCCTCGATGTAAAGGACGGCAGGGTCGTAAAAGGAACGAGCTTTGTCAATCTGAGAGATGCAGGTGACCCTGTGGAATGTGCGCGCCTTTATGACAGGGAGGGTGCGGATGAGCTGGTACTGCTCGATATCACCGCATCCAGCGATGCAAGGAATATTATCGTTGATATTGTACGGCAGGTCGCTGACAGTGTATTTATCCCGTTTACCGTAGGCGGAGGGATACGCACTGTAGATGATTTCACTGCTATTCTGCGCGCAGGTGCGGATAAGGTCTCTGTCAATTCGGCAGCTATCCACAGACCTGATATCATAAACGAGGCAGCCTACAAATTCGGCAGCCAATGCGTAGTCACCGCTATAGACGCAAAAAGAAGAGACGACGGCTCGGGTTGGGATGTTTTTATCAACGGAGGACGCATCAATATGGGCATTGACGCCGTAAAATGGGCTGTCGAGGCTGAAAAGCGCGGTGCCGGAGAGATACTGCTGACAAGCATGGACTGTGACGGAGTCAAGAACGGTTATGACCTTGAACTGACGAGGGCTGTTTCAGAAAATGTAGGTATTCCTGTAATCGCTTCGGGCGGCGCAGGCAAGCTTGAACATTTTTATGATGCATTTACCGTCGGAAAGGCTGACGCAGTACTTGCTGCATCATTATGCCATTTCGGGGAGATCTCCATCGGAGAATTGAAGGATTACCTTGACGGAAAAAATATTCCGGTAAGAAAAGTATAACAAAGCTATTTATCAGAAGCATTAACGGGGACGCCGGCATTTTCCGGCATCCCCGTTTTATATTACTGTTCTTCTGTCGTGACCTTTGATATACGGCTGGTCCCGAGAATATAAAGATTTTTCTTATCTGCGAAACACGCTTTCTTTGCGTCCGAATCGACCGAAATATTCTGTAACGATTTTCCGTTATGGTCATATATCCCGAGATTTCCCTGGGTAAGGACAGCTATCTTTTCACTGCTCATGTCGATCGAAAATACCCTGTTATCAGTACTGAATTCAGCCTCGTGCTTTCCTTCGGCATTAATGCATATTATATCACAATGGTGTCCGTCAGAATCGGTTGAAAGCGAGAGTGTCAGTCCATATTCCGGGCTGATCTCAAAATTCGTAAGCGTCCTCAGACTGTATGGGATATCGGTTTTTTTACTTTTTTCAACATCAATAAAATATGCCGTCTCACTTCCTACTGCAATAACATTTCCGTTATCGAGATATTCGATATCATAAATATATGAATCATCAAATTCGTATTTTTGCAGATAATTTCCCTGGCTGAAATCCAGTATGTATATTACGGAAATTATACTTCCTTCATTTGCCGATGCACCGCTGAGCGCTGCCCTTGTTCCGTCTTTATTTATCGAAACATTATTTACATAATAATCTGCAAAATTATATTCATATTTTTTTGTATTATCGCTTTTGAACACATTCAGTTCGGCAAGATAATCGCTTCCGTGATTCAGGATAGCATATACCCCGTTCGGAGCAATATCAGCCTCGAATATCTTTTTATCAGAGGAATCAGAATGGATCATTTTATCGCGGCTTATTATCATATAGCCTTTTGCATCAGCATTGTAGATCATTGAATAGCCGGAGCCTGATTTGAGGACCGGATTTGCAAATGAATGCTGCGAATTCTGATATTCGCCTGCGTTGCTGTTAAGAACAACAACGGATGTATCGCTGCAATATACGGCTGCTCCGTCCATCTCCGAAAAATTGCCCTTTTCAACTATAGTACCGTTAAACCGGACAGGATATCCGTTGCCTTCTGTTTTTCCCAGAAGATCATACTGGAACCAATGGGATATATTATCCGGAGTCAGCTTATCAAGATTCAGTATAGCCAGTACCGCTGCTACAGAAAAAAATAAGATCAGGAAAACCTTGAAGAATTTTTTCGTAATATTATGAGGCATCGGATCCTCGTCCTTATATTCACGAAGAGGCGCATCCTCATAGCTCGTATATTTCCTGTCCTTTGTCTTTACCGTATCGGATCTCTGATATCTGCCTTTCTTTTTTTTCATTTTGTAAACCTTCTTTTTTACTGTGGTCTGTTTCTCAGTATAAAACCCTGTTCAGGTACAGTCCCTCCGGCGGGGCTGTCGGGCCTGCTTTGGTACGATCCTCGGCTGATATGATAGCCGGTATGTCCCCGGGAGCTATTTTCCCCTGAGCAACATACAGAAGAGTACCAACAATTATTCTTACCATATTATAGAGGAAACCGTCAGCTTCAATTGTAACAGTGACCAGATCGTCCTCGCGCATTACCGATAATTTTTTTACCGTCCGGCGGAAATCACCCTTTTCGCGGTTCTTATCGACCGTGCAGAAGGATGTAAAATCGTGATATCCGATAAAATGCTTCGCTGCTGCATTAAGTTTTTCAAGATCAAGCGGATACCAATAATGCAGGGCATATCCGTCAAGAAAAGGATTGCGGATATCATTATTCCATATTTTATATATATATTCCTTTCCCTTGCAGGAATATCTTGCATGAAAATCATCATCAGCTTCCTTAGCAGACATTACTGCAATACTCGGCGGAAGGTAATTGTTCAGTGCGGAAGGGATTCGTCCGATCGGTATTTTATGCTCTGTATGGAAATTCAGACAATACATATTTGCATGAACACCTGTATCAGTCCTGCTGCAGCCTTTGATATCCGGACATTCTCCGAAAACATTTTCCATTGCCTGCTGGAATACCTCCTGAACGCTTACGGCGTTTTTCTGTATCTGCCAGCCATGATATCTGCTTCCGTCATAGGATATTGTCAGTAATATATTTCTCATAAAAGCCTCCGTTACAGCACAGCCGGAAACAGTATATTCAGTATTATAACTCCTGCAAAAATACTGAGTGAAATGACAGCGGCAAAAAGATCTGCAAGTCCAAAGCGTGAAACCTTCAGCTTTGTTCTTCCTGAGCCGCCGTTATAGCAGCGACATTCCATCGCCATAGCAAGATCACTCGCACGGCGGAAGGACGATACAAACAATGGTATAAGCACAGGTATCAACGCCTTGACGCGCTTGATTATCCCCCCGCTTTCCATATCCGCACCTCTCGCCTTCTGAGCATTCATTATCTTATCGGTTTCTTCAAGCAAAACCGGGATGAATCTCAATGCTATAGTCATCATCATAGCAATTTCATGTACCTTGACATGAAATATAGTCAGCGGTTTCATAAGCCTTTCAAGACCGTCCGTCAGATCTGTCGGAGAGGTCGTATATGTAAGTACGGCGCTGACCATCATAAGCAGCGCTATTCGTACAATTACAAAAAGCGCATTATATACTCCTCCTGTGGTTATAGTGAGCTGCCACCATTGCCACAATACATCACCGGAACCGTAAAACAAGTTGAATAAACCGGTTATTATTATAATAAAAAGTATCACTCTCAGGCTTTTCAGATATTTGAAAAAGCTTATTCTCGTCATCATAATAACTGAAAGAGAAAACAATGTAATAAGCAAAAGCGAAATGAAATTTTTGCACAGAAATATGAAAACAATAAGTGTTATAAGCAATACTATCTTTGTACGTGCCTGCAGCTTGTGGATCACCGAGGTTCCGGGCATAAACTGACCCAGCGTTATATCTCTTACCAAGGCTATTCCTCCCGTATATTATTCATTTGCCCGACAGGCATTTCAGTATTTCATTGAAGCCCTGATCTATCGTAAGCACGGCAGGATCAACATTCATACCGTTTTTACGAAGCATCATCATTATTTTGGTGATCTGCGGCACTCTCAGTCCGAGCTTTTCAAGCTCATCACCATTTGAAAATACATTTGCGGTACTGTCAAGCATATATTTCCTGCCCTTTGCCATAACAAGTATCCTGTCGGCAATTGAGGCTATATCCTCCATGCTGTGGGAAACAAGCATGACGGTGTTTTTTCTTATTTTATGATAATCATTGATCTGGGACAGCAGTACTTCCCTACCTAAGGGATCAAGTCCGGCAGTCGGCTCATCAAGTATAAGCACATCCGGATCCATTGCGATCACGCCAGCGATGGCTGCACGGCGCTTTTCTCCGCCGGACAGATCAAAGGGAGATACATTGAGCAGTTCATCTCTCAGTCCCGTAAAAGCAGCTGCCTTTCTGACCCTTTTATCGATTTCTTCCTCCTCCAGTCCCATATTTCTCGGGCCGAAGGATATATCCTTATAAACCGTTTCCTCGAAAAGCTGGTATTCGGGATACTGGAATACCATACCCACCCGGAAACGCACATTTCTTATTTTCTTTGGTTTTTCCCAGATATCCTTATCTTCAAGGAATATCCTTCCCTTTGTCGGTCTGAGCAGACCGTTCACAAGCTGTACGAGAGTTGATTTGCCTGAACCGGTATGACCGATTATACCGACAAATTCCCCTTCTTCGATCTCAAAGCTTACATCATCCAGAGCTGTCTTTTCAAAGGCAGTTCCGGGACTGTATACAAAACTTATATTTTCGGCTCTGATCACCGACATCTGACATTTCTCCCCTGTTTTCCTCTTATTTCAGAAGCTTTTCAAGCTCGCCTGCGGAACGGACAGCCTGTGCTTTTTCAGCAGCTCGACCTGAGAAAAAACCTCTCGCGGGGTGCCGTCCGTCAGCACCTTTCCCGAATCCATTACGATCACTCTGTCCGCAAGAACAGCCTCCTCCATGAAATGAGTGATAAGGATCATAGTTATCCCCATTTCCTTATTGAGCCGGATAATGGTTTTCATGACCTCATCCCTGCCCTGCGGATCAAGCATTGCGGTCGGCTCGTCAAGAACTATACATTCCGGCTCCATGGCAATAATTCCCGCAATTGCTATCCTTTGTTTCTGACCGCCGGAAAGCTTATCCGGAGAATGAAGGCGATAATCATACATATCCACCGCTTTCAAGGCGGAATCCACACGTTTTCTTATTTCCTTCTGTTCCACTCCGATATTCTCACAGCCGAAAGCCACATCCTCTTCGACGATCCCGGCAACTATCTGATTATCCGGATTCTGAAGAACAAGGCCTACGGTTTTCCGTATTTCAAACAAACGGTCATCATCTTTTGTATTTATACCGTTTACGGTAACATCGCCCGTTGTAGGAAGATAGATCGAATTGATATGCTTTGCAAGTGTTGATTTGCCGCATCCGTTATGTCCGAGTACTGCAACGAATTCACCCCTGCCGATCGAAAGATCAACACCGTTCAGCGCATAGCTGCGGTTTTCATCCTCCTCCGAAGCTTCATATTGAAAATACAGATTTTCAATTCTGATAAAATCCTTCATCCCTTACTCCTGTAAGTCATTATCCCTGGAAACACTGATCTGTTCAGCGTTTCACTTTATATACTCTGCCAGATTGCCGTACTGCCGCACGGCAGTGTAAGTCCGCTCTGGGTAACGTGAAGCCCTATTTCTGAGCTTGATACCTTTCCTCCGAATTTCGGTTTCAGCATAATGCTCAGAAGATATTCCATTACCGATGGAGACAATCCTGTTGTATAGGAATTAAGAATAAAAAATACCGCATCATCAGAAAGTATCGGAACACAAAGCTGAACAAGATTAAAAAGCTGTTCTTCAAGCTTCCAGACCTCTCCGCCGGGACCTCTTCCGTATGACGGAGGATCCATGATTATGCCGTCGTATTTATTTCCTCTGCGGTGTTCACGCTGTACAAATTTAACACAGTCATCGACAAGCCAGCGTACAGGTCTGTCAGACAGACCGCTGAGATTTGCATTTTCCTTTGCCCACTGTACCATACCCTTTGACGCATCAACATGACAGACACTTGCGCCTGCTTCGGCACAGGCAAGTGTCGCTGCGCCAGTATATGCAAACATATTGAGTACCTTCAGCGGTCTTGAGGCATTTCTGATCTTTTCCGATACAAAATCCCAGTTCACAGCCTGCTCAGGAAATACACCCGTATGCTTGAACCCCATAGGCTTTATGCCAAAGGTCAGGTTATGGTAATTTATCTTCCATTGCTGCGGGACTTTCTTGTGATAATCCCACGCTCCGCCGCCGCTGGAGCTGCGCTTATATCTTGCATGAGCCTGTTTCCACAGGGGATTCTTTCTTTCTGTATGCCATATTATCTGAGGATCGGGACGGATAAGTATTATATCTCCCCATCTCTCGAGCCTTTCGCCGTCAGAGCAGTCGATAAGCTCATAATCCTCCCATTTTGCTTCTCTCATTTTCTTCCTCCGGATCATGATAATTTATTTATCTCAGCAGCAAGCCCAGTCATAGTCCACATCGGTAAAACCCTTGTTCCCGGGATCCTCTGCGGAAATAAAGAACTGACAATTGCCGCAGTTGCCGGAAATGCTCCTCCGTTTGAGAAATACATTGTGCAGAGCAGATTTTTCCGCTCTGCACATGAACATAATACATTATTTTACTTTAAGAACAGCACCCTTGTCTGCTGAGGTAACAAGTGAAGCATATCTTGCAAGATAGCCGGTATTGATCTTCGGCTCTCTCGGCTTCCATTCAGCACGGCGCTTTGCAAATTCCTCATCGCTGAGACGGACATTAATGGTATTTGCATTTATATCTATATCAATGATATCGCCGTCCTTGAT
>CADCGS010000034.1:7520-19526 GCA_902801055.1 uncultured Ruminococcus sp.
GCGCCTGAGAAACGTCCGTCAGTAATAAGAGCAACAGTGCTGCCGAGACCCATACCCATTATTGCTGATGTCGGGTTGAGCATCTCTCTCATGCCCGGACCGCCCTTGGGCCCTTCGTAGCGGATAACGACAATATCACCCTCGACGATCTTTCCGCCGTTGATTGCTGCCATTGCATCCTCTTCACAATCATAAACCTTTGCCGGTCCTGAATGTCTGAGCATTTCAGGAGCAACGGCACTGCGCTTTACTACGCATGAATCCGGAGCGAGATTGCCGCGGAGAACGGCAATACCGCCGGTCTTGCTGTACGGAGCTTCTACCGGACGGATGACCTCGGGGTTCTTGTTTATTGCACCGCTGATATTCTCGGCTACTGTCTTTCCTGTGCAGGTAATAATATCTGTTTTAAGCAAGCCAAGCTTATTGATCTCATTCATGACAGCATAGATGCCGCCGGCTTCGTTGAGATCCTCCATATATGTATGGCCTGCCGGTGCAAGATGACAGAGATTCGGTGTATGTGAGCTGATATCGTTTGCAATATCAGGATTAAGCTCGATACCACATTCATGTGCGATAGCCGGAAGATGGAGCATACTGTTTGTGCTGCATCCGAGAGCCATATCCATAGTAAGTGCGTTGCGGAAAGCATCCTCCGTCATTATATCACGCGGACGGATATTCTTCTCAAGAAGCTCCATTACCTTCATGCCGGCGTGCTTTGCAAGACGTATGCGCTCGGAATAGACCGCAGGGATCGTACCGTTGCCGCGAAGTGCCATACCAAGCACCTCTGTAAGGCTGTTCATTGAATTTGCGGTATACATACCTGAGCATGAACCGCAGCTCGGACATACCTTGTTTTCAAATTCATCAAATTCTTCAGCCGTGATCTTTCCTGAATTAAAGGAGCCTACTGCCTCGAACATACTTGAAAGGCTTCTCTTTTCACCGTTTACGTGACCTGCAAGCATAGGACCGCCGCTGACAAATATTGTCGGGATATTTATTCTTGCTGCTGCCATAAGAAGTCCGGGCACGTTCTTGTCACAGTTCGGTACCATTACAAGTGCATCAAATGCATGAGCAAGAGCCATACATTCGGTCGAATCGGCTATAAGATCACGGGTAACAAGAGAATATTTCATTCCCTTATGTCCCATTGCTATACCGTCACAGACTGCTATTGCAGGAAATACTACAGGATTTCCTCCTGCCATTGCAACACCGGTCTTTACGGCATCAACTATCTTATCTATATTCATATGACCGGGTACGATCTCATTATATGAGCTGACAATACCTACCATAGGTTTTGCCATTTCCGCGTCGGTCATACCCAATGCTCTGAGAAGAGAACGCTGGGGCGCACACTGTACACCCTTTTTGATAGAATCACTGTTCATTAATAAAACCTGCCTTATCTGAATTTCGTGCCTTATGCGGCACCAGTGTTTACGACAATACCGCACAAAGATAGTGCCGCAAATGCGCCGTCTGTTTTTTCGTCAGAATGTGCAAAATGAGCCAATAACCTGACGGTTATCAAGCGAGTTTTGGGCAGAATGACGAAAAAGGGCAAGCAGATGTGGTACTAAGCCCTAAGGCGTTCTCCCGGCGGTGTTGCCTTAATATATCATTTTATATTATACGTTTTTATCCCCTTATTGTCAATGGTTTTGCTTTTTACAAATGACCATTTTCTGCTTTTATCTTCAAAGAGGACGCAGACTCAGGAAATATCCCGGAACAACGACAAATGCAAAGAAGATCAGACTGATAAGCGTAAATACGATAATGAATTTCATTCCCTTTTTCGGATATTCCCTTACATAGATACGATAATTGATCACCGAAGCTAAAGATCCTATCAATGTGCATAATCCGGCTGAATCAAGTCCGTAAAGCAATGCACCGCGGTTTACTGCAAAGGGATACAGAACGATACCAGCCGGGACATTTGAAATAAGCTGACTCAGAAGTATCCCGAGAAGGTATTCCCTGCCCTCAACAGCACCGCTCAGAAAACCTGCTATGCTTTCATTATGGGCAATAGATGATGAAAAAACAAAGAAGCATAAGAATGTAAGAAGGAGTATGTAATCGGTTTTTATGAGCAGCTTTTTATCAATTATAAAGATAGAAACTGCCACTGCAATAACCGCATAATACCACAGCGAAGTCCTTGTTACTATTGTCGTTAAAACGACCGCAAATATAATAATATATGCTATCCGTTTAGCCTTGCCGTCTTTTTTCCATTCACCGTAGAAATCCGATCTTACGATGCTTGTTTTCTCCCGGAGATCCTTCCTGAAAAGAAAGAGTACGAATCCGACCAGAAGGACACCTGATATTATCCATATCGGCATCATATACATAATAAACTGCCATGCAGATACACCGGATTTCCCGAAAATAAACAGGTTCTGCGGACTGCCGAATGGAGTAAGCAGCGATCCGCGCACCGCAGCGATATTTTCCATGGTTATGACCGGAAGGATATATTTTTCCTTGTCTCCGGCGCGGAAAAGGATGATCGTCAGCGGAACGAATATTATAAGCGAAATATCATTCGTAACGAACATTGATGAAAAGAAAACAGAAAAAACAAGAAACAGAGACAGTCCCGCCATCGAATGGATACGGCCTGCAAGAAGCAGCAGCGGGCGGAAAATATTTTCTTTTTTGAAGCCCTCAAGAACGGTAAGCATCATAAACAATGTACCGAGAGTACGCCAGTCGATATATGAAAACAATTCCATTGTGGGGGGAGTTATAAATAATGAAATGACAGCCGCTGCAACAGAGACAGTCAGCATCAGTTCTTTTTTCAGAAATGTCAGTACTTTTTTCATTCTTCGGTTTTCTCCTTGAAATTCAGCTGTATTTCTATCCATGACATAAGAACATTTATGATATATTCCTTTTCCGATCCTGTAAGGGTATGGCCTTTTTCAATATTGTGCCATTTTTCAAGACAGCCGCGGCAGCAGCAGGCACAAGCGTGCTGCGCGATAAATACAGGGTGTCCGCGCATCGGGGTCTGTTTGCCGTCATTCAGTATCACAGCCGGAGCAAGTCTCTTATCTATAAAATACTCCGCGTGGCTGCGGATCGTATCAAGACCCTTTTCTTCAATATAAAGTCTTTCGGTCTTATTCAAATGAAACATTGCGCGGAAATCAGAACGGGAAAGCCTCTGCAAAACCTCTGATATCCTGTCCGGTTCGTAATTGATCCCCGCCTTATCAGCCTGAGAATGCTGATATTTTCTTTCGATATTATAGACCCTGCCGTCTTTCCTGAATTTTGCACCGGTCTGCTTGAAATAGAATGATACTCCAGCCTCAATACACTGGCGGCGCGTATCAAGTATCCAGTCGTAATCACATATTCTCGCCCCGCTCCCTGATTCACCGCCGCAGATTACGCGGCTTATCTGTCCTGAAGCGAGATAAGAGGAAATATCTATTTTACTGAGCATAGGTTCGTGGGTTATTTCTTTATGTAAAGCCGGCAGTGACAAAAACACCGGCAGTCTTTTATCCGCTTCGCTCTGGTTTTCACAGGTACATACAAGCGTCACATTTTCATAACCCTCTCCCCAGTTTACAGGAAGGCATTGTTCAATGCGCAGTGCTCTTTTTGTAATAATAACAAAATGAAGCTCCGGGCGGCAAAATATCATTTCCCATATTTCATCTCGCCATGCATCCGCCTCATCAATAAAGAAATCTGATGTCATACAGGTATATACGGGGTTATCCTTTTCAGTAAGTTTATATTCACCGCTGCGGTTCTTTTTGAGAGGAAGCCCGAAATCGGCAGTTTTTGTGACAATACTGCTATCCTTTCCGAATTGTGAATCTCTGCGATACACATAACAATTCTGACAGCCGCTGCTGTATTTTTTGCACCCATGCCACGGATTCCAGATTGCCATACCATCACCACCTATATTCCCATTCTACCCTCTACCCATCCTATTGTCAATACCACACTCAAGGCAACACCGCACAAAGACCGCCGTGCGGCTCAGCACCACATCTGCTGCGTCCGAAAGAAGTGCCCTTGGGGTACACGCGCTCAGTTATAGCTGATTTGCAGATACTATAGTATTTCTGTCGGTTCTGAGACAGCTTGTTTCTTTATCCTCGACTACATGAGGTATTATTATTTCTTTCTTTTTGCTTTTCCGGCTGCTGATATAATCGAAAAGCGAAAAATGGACATTCCTCTGGTTTATTGCATTACTGTCAGATAAAACATTGATGTTTTCGGAGGTATAGCCAAGTCCGGTAATTGCCTTTGTGAGCAATTCATCAGTATTATCCGCTGTCATGATATTTGTTGTTTTCATTATTTCATTATTCCCCGTGAAAAAGGAAACCGCACTTTCAATATCGGCTGCGGCACTGCTGTTGAGCATTATAAACAGACACTGGCTAAGCATAAGCTTTCTCCCCTGCCGGTTTTCAACTGCTGTCAATGCTGCCTTTACATCCTCTCCATCGGAATATATAAGCTTTACGCTGTTTTCTGATTCCTGGGTATCTGTATCAAGTGCTATGAGCGTTACCCTGTAATCGTTTTCATTTTTGTCTATACCTATTCCCTGTACGATTATTCTTTGATTCAGCTGACGGGCATTACAGCTGCATAATACTAATGACGCTGAAATAATAAATGCTGTTATTCCGGCAAGCTTTACAGGTCGGAGGATTTTTCTTCTTACCATTTGAAATAATACAAAGAGTGACGGCAGTATGAAAACAAATATTAACGAGACTGCTGCCATGATACGGCTATCATAAATGGTATTGAGCAAAGACGGTATCCCTGAGAAAATAAGGTAAATTCCGAATAATAATGAAAATATTATCAATGAGGGATTTTTTATTCTTATTTTTGCGGGTACAGGAACAGAACCTCTGATAAGATAAAGTTCAACCGACAATGTGCAGAATACGGATGCTATAGTGACAGAAACAAGGAACGGTCTGAAACGCTGAAGATCTCCCGAGCCGTCGGACGCATGAAAAAACGGAAACGGTATCCCTGTAAGATATTCTCCGATAGCTCCGCCGATAAGAATAATTAGTGCTGCAATAAATATCGTCTGCATACAATTCCAGATAAAGCCGGAACGGAGAATACTTCCTTTGGTATTGCCGCTGAGGATAAACAAAAATGCAAGCTCCTCGCATAATGGGACTGATATTATCAATCCGTTCGTTAGTGAACCCTCATTCTTTAATGAAACCGTATCAGGCATAAATGAAGGATATAAAAATATAAAATACAATGCCGATGCGATCAGGATACTTACAAATACTATAGCAGAAAAACGGGCTATTGCTTCAATCCCTTTGACTGCACCATAGGCTGCTGCGGAAAAAAGAAGAAACAGCAGCATAAGGGCAGGTATGGAATTACCGGTGATCTCAACGATAAAATCAGAAAAAATATAAAGATGAAATAATAATGAATATATGAAAAATATCGACATAACAGGAGCAATTGCCTTAATGTCCGATGTGAACTGATTTCTTTTACAGTAATCGGAAAATACTACTGCAATAAATGATATAACTGATAATATCATCAAGGAAGGAAAAAGGATCCCAACATAGCCGGAATCGTTCAGCTTCAAAGGAAAGAGTATCAGCTCAGATATTTTACATACAAACAAAAGAATAAACAGCTGTCCGCTGCTGATAAAGGCTTTATTATTCATTATTTGCACCTCCCGGTGATGAAGTACCCGGCATATTCTGTATTCTGACGGGAGATGAAGATAGTATCTTCCAGCCAGCTCTTACAAATACATCACGTAATGAAGAAAAGCCAAATGGTGTTACCGGTGAGGTAAATGGTATTCCGAAGCTTGTTTTGCTGCATATATTGATGAATACTATACAAAACAATATTGATATTCCCCAGATCCCGAAAAAGCCTCCGGCTATAGTGAAGCCAAATCGAAGTATTGCCGAGGGGGCATATAAATTCGGTATAACGTAGGAGCAAATTGCTGCCATTGCTGCTGCCATCAGGGTCGGTGCACCGATAAGTCCTGCATTTATGGCGGTGTCTCCGATAACAAGACCTCCGACTATGCTTACTGCATAACCGAGGGGCTGAGGCATACGAAGCCCTGATTCACGCATTATTTCATATATAAACTGTATTATTATCATCTCCCCCATAAGTGATAACGGGGTCGATGCGACCGCTCCTGCTATTTTATTGAGCATAAGTGAGGGAAACATTTCCTGGTCGAAGGTACAAAGCGCAACAAAAACACCCGGCAGTAATATCGAAAGAAAAAATGCGGCGAATTTCAGCCAGCGTGTGAATGTTGCGAAATATGGCCTGTTTGAATAATCGTCAAGTGTCTGGAAATATTCAGCAAACAAATAAGGTACGATAAGTGCTGACGGTACACCGTCTATCATGACAGCTATCCTTCCCTCGCTCAGCTTTCCGCAGACTGTATCCGGGCGTTCCGTTATACCAACTGTACTGAACGGCGAAAGACTGTCCTTATCCTCAATATACGGAACGAGATATCCGGCAGCAAGTACCGTTTCGATATCTGCTGCATCAAGACGGCGTTTCAGTTCCCTGACAATTTCCGATGAAGCACGGTCTGCAAGATAACAGATACATATTTCCGTTCCGGAAAGCCTGCCTGCGGTAATAATATCAAGCATCAGTGAGGGCGTTTTCATTCTTCGGCGGAGCATAGACATATTTGTATGAAGAGCCTCGACAAAGCCTTCCTTGGAGCCTCTTTGTATCACATCCGATTCAGGCTCTGAGATACTTCTGGATTTAAAGCCCTGTATCCCGACAGATAGCATATCCGATGAACCCTCGACGGCAATTACGCAAAAACCCGATAAAATATAACGGCTCACATCATCAAAGGTACGTATCCTTGTAATATCATCTGTGTAAAGTACTTTATTGCAGACAGAATCAAGATTTTTTTCCGGGTCATTTCCGAAGCGGAATGAAAACAATGGTTTTATTACCGAAAATGCAAGTGTATCCTTGCTGATAAGATTGTCTATTGAAATAACTGCAGCCCTTGTTCCTTCAAGCTGCATTTCATGTATAGTCAGATCAGAGGCATTATTGAACATTCGCTTTATATAACCGATATTATGATCCAAAGATCTTGTTATTATCTGCGGTTCTGGCTCAGGGATCCTTTTTCTTCCGGGAGTATACATTTCTTTGAAAGACCTTATGAATTCATACACATATATCATCCTCCTGCTCTTTTTATTGTTGTCAGATCGAATATTATTATACATTTATCTGCATAATAAATTATGACCTGCACAAAATAATACCAAAACAGCAAAGGAAAATAAATATGATCATTACTGTTATCAGAACCATAATTTTATACATTGTTATTATCATTACCGTAAGGATAATGGGCAAAAGACAGATCAGCGAATTACAGACAAGCGAACTTGTAGTAACTCTGCTGATGTCAGATATCGCCTCAATACCTATGCAGAATACAGATCAGTCTCTTCTCAGCGGAATAATACCTATATTTGTGCTGGTGATCTTTGAAATACTGATCTCGTTCTTAATGCTGAAGCACTCAAAATTCCGCAGTCTTATATGCGGGAGACCTGTTATTGTCATAGATCACGGCAGGATCGACCAAAAGGCAATGAGGGAGCTTAGAATGAGTACGGAAGATCTTTTTGAGGAGCTGAGACAAAAGGATATATTTCACCCTTCCGATGTTGATTTTGCCATTGTGGAAACAAACGGAAAGCTCAGCATAATGAAAAAATCAGAATGTGAATCAGTGACCGTAAAACAGATAGGCGCAAAGGGAGATCGGCGCGGGCTTGAAGCTGTGATAGTCAGTGATGGAGAAATAGCGGAATCCTCGATGAAATTCTGCGGGATAAGCAGATCATGGCTCAGATCCATCCTTGATCTTGAAGGGGTCAGGCTTAGTGATATTTTTATCATGACAGCGGATCAGGGACGCAGATACACCATCATTAAAAAGGAGAACAGACAATGCACAGAATAATTTCGACATATATTATTTGTCTGATAACGATAGTTCTTGTCGGAACGGGGTTTTATATAAATACTGATTCAGCGCAAAAGGTCAGAGAGCTTATTGAGGAATCTGTGCAGTACAGCACAAATGATAATCAAGCTTCAAAAAGCAAAATGAAAGAAGCTATGAAGCTATGGAATGACAGAGCACAGTTCATGCTTTTATTTATGCCTCACGGAAGAGTGGATCAGATCGACGAAACGCTCAATATAGCGCAGACATATATTGAATCTGATAACAAGGAAATGTTTCTTGCAGAATGTAAAAGAGCGGATATTCTCCTGCAGAATCTGAATAATCTTGAATATCCTACTATCAATAATATAATGTAATATAATAAGCTGTACCGGAAAACCGATACAGCTTGTTTATATTTTATATTATTTTTTTGCTTTTTCAGTAGTTTTTTCTGCCTTTGCAGCCTTGGTCTTTGCGGGTTTCGGCTTGGGATCCTCCTTGACTGCAAATATTGCAGTTCCGAAAGGCGCAAGTCTGATATCAGCAGAGTGCTCCCACTGACAGCACGGAACAGGCTGAGATTTGATAGGCTCAGCATTTGTAATGCCTTTACCGCCGTAGATCTCAAAATCTGTATTCAGTACTTCTGTGAGGGTACAGCCTTCCATAAGACCGATCTTGTAGTTATCTCTCTGTACGGGAGACATATTGCAAACTATTACATATTTTTGTTTATCAGAGATCCTGTAATAGGAATATACGTTATGATCTGCATCATCGGCATTGATCCACCGGAATCCGTCAGCATCGTAATCCTTTTCGTAGAAAGCAGGATTCTGGGTAGTAAGTGCACCAAGCTCGCGGAAGAAGCGGTGGAAACAGCGGTGCATTTCATAATCCTTGATAAGGAACCAGTCAAGCTCCTTTGTCTCATCCCATTCTCTGAACATTCCAAGCTCATTGCCCATGAAATTGAGAGTCTTTCCGGGATGGGTAAACATATATGCATACAGCGTCCTTGCCTGAGCGAATTTATTTGCATAATCTCCGCCCCACATTTTCTGTACGATAGTTGCCTTACCATGAACCACCTCATCATGTGAGAATGGCATGATGAATCTTTCATAATAGAAATATGCCATAGACCAGTTGACCTTGTTATGGCTGCCCATTCTGAACAGGGGATCTATCTTCATATATTCAAGTGTATCATTCATCCAGCCCATATCCCACTTATAGTCGAAGCCGAGACCGCCATCTTCGACAGCCTTTGTTACTCCGGGATAGTCCGAGGAATCCTCTGCGATAAGCATGATATTCTTGAAACGCTTATTAAGGGTAAGATTCATCTTTTTGAAGAATTCGACCGATCTGTCGTTTATGCCTCTGTCCTTATTGCCCATCCAGTAAATACCGTTATTGATAGCATCCATACGGATACCGTCAAAATGAAAAGCATCAAGCCAGAATGCAGCGCAGGAGATCAGGAAGCTCTGTACCTCGCCCTTGGATACATTGAAATTATATGTACCCCATTCGCTCTGGTTTACATCCGACGGCGGATATTCATAAAGATCAGTTCCGTCAAATTTTGCAAGAGAATAATTATCCCTTACAAAATGAACAAAAGCAAAATCAATGATAACGCCGATACCTGCCTGATGGCATCTGTCTACGAAGGTCATAAGCTGTTCAGGAGTACCGTAACGCGATGTAGCACTGTAATACTGTGCAGCCTGATATCCCCATGAGCCGTCAAACGGGAATTCAGCAAGAGGCATGACCTCTATATGAGTAAAATTATTTTCCTTTACATATTTGATAAGATCATCAGCGACTTCATCATATCGGAACCACTGTGCGCCGCCGTCAGCCTCGCTTTTGCCTTCGGGCTTTTTCCATGAGCCCATGTGCATTTCATAAATATTCAGAGGCTTATCATAGCATTTTGAACGGGATTTCATCCATTTATCATCATGGAATATCTTTTCGGGAGCTATCCTTGTAATTATTGAAGCGGTATTAGGACGAAGCTCGCTGTGGAAAGCATACGGGTCAGATTTATCAACATATCCTCCGTAAGGAAGACCCTGCTGATATACTCTGAATTTGTAGAGCTGTCCAACTCTTGCATCAGGTATCATAAGCTCGAATACACCATTAGGTAAACGGTTCATCGGATGATACCCGCCGTTCCAGCCATTGAATTCTCCGACAACATCGACCCCGTGTGCTGCGGGCGCATATACGCGGAACATTATTCCGTTATCTTCTTCGGAAACAGGGTGAGCACCAAAATAGAGATAAGAATTGCTGCTTATTCCCTGATAATATTCGTCCATCGAAAAACCTGCCATTTGATCATCTCCTAATCATAAGTCTTTAGGCAACACCGCACAAAACTCGCTTGATAAACCACAGGTCAACGACGCTCGTTTTGCACATTCCGACGAAAAAACAGGCGGCGCATCTGCGGCACTATCTTTGTGCGGAATTGTCTTTATAGTTTAATTGTAGAATACCACAGTATTATTGTCATTAGACATATAAGGCAAATTGTCTATAGGAAACCCCTATACCCCGGCATAATTTGCAGGAAAAACTATTTCAGCAAATTATAGATCGACATAGCAAGAGCAACATTTCCCTTTGCCTGAAGCTGACCAGTTGTAAAAGCCTTGAATGCATCAAGCTCACCGTTCAGTATCTGCTCCATTGTCTCCATAGACATTGTCAGAATAATATCTGCATCGGCATGAACAAACGGTTCAATATATTTCACACCCTGTATATAGGACAGAAAAATGGATCCTTCTTCTGCCCCTGTCAGTTTAAGCATGAATGTAAAGTCATTTTCGATCGTGCTGATATCACAGCCGAAAAAAACATTCTGAACAACCGAATAACAAGTATTAAATCCTAACAATATACATACACCCTTTATCGGAAATACTTTTTGCGATAATCCAATTAATCATACAAATGAATTATATCACATGATGAACGATTTAATATTCTGATTAGGAATTATTTTTGTAATATATGACAGTTTATACTGATTTTTATAAAACTTTAAGGATTTTTTGCAGAACAAGTACGATAACGCAGTTATTCGGGATATAACGCGGCATATTCAGGGAGTACTATCACAAAAAAAGACCGGTACTCAAAAGCGAATACCGGTCCGATTTTACTGAGATATTAAATAAGCTTTAATATCAGCTCATTTTATTGCCTCTTGCAACATAAGAGGTATGCAGATACTTATGAGCCTTCTCCTTGCCGGGAGCCTCAAAGTAATCATCATAGATCATCTTAATGATCGGGCTTTCGTCACTGCATCTGAATTCGCAGTTCTTATCCTGATCATAAAGAGCCTTGGAACGGAGTGCCTTATAATCAACATAATTACGGACACTGTCGCTCTGGTAGGGCTGACCGCCGCCATTGATACAGCCGCCGGGACAAGCCATGATCTCTACCATCTGGTAATCAGCCTCGCCAGCCTTGATCTTCTCAAGGAGCTTGCGGGCATTGCCGAGACCTGATGTAACAGCAACATTGATCTTTATGCCTGCTACTTCGTATGTGACCTCACGGATCACCTCAGGACCTCTGACCTCTTCAAAGTCAACCTTCTTGAAGTCACCGTCAAGAGTTCTTGCAGCAGTTCTGAGGGCAGCCTCAAGTACACCGCCGGTTGCGCCGAAGATAACGCCGCCGCCTGAAGCCTTATTGAAGGGCAGATCGTAATCCTCATCCGGAAGATCAGCAAAGTCGATATGAGCTCTCTTTATCATTCTTGCAAGCTCTCTTGTTGTGAGGGCGATATCTACATCATCATAGTCGCCGTCACCGGAGCGGAGCTGCGGACGGGTACATTCAAACTTCTTCGCAGTACAGGGAATTACGCTGACAACAAAGAGCTTGTTGGGATC
>CADCGS010000035.1 GCA_902801055.1 uncultured Ruminococcus sp.
CCGGACTCTGAAACCTTGATAGTGAATTTCTTGGACTTGACTGTGCCTGCGCTGTCCTTGACATTGATCTGTACGTCATAATCAACTGCCTTTGAGGGCTTGAAGGAGCCTGTGCTTGTTGTGCCGTACTTCTCGCCTATCTTGCTCCATGTTGAAGATGTGCTCTTCTTGTAGAGGAGTGCATAGGTATACGGAGCTGTGCCGCCGCTTGCCTTGGCTGTAAGTGTTACCTTATCGCCGACACTTACGCTTGTAGAACTTACTGTTGAATTGTTTACGAGCGGAGTAGATGCTGCCTTATAGATATAGGTAACTGTCGTTGTGCCTGCTGTGATAGTACCGGACGCATTTGCAGGTGTGGTCTGGAGTGTGTAGCCGTCAAAGGTCTTGGGGCTTGAGGTATAGGTCTGTGTTCCGTCTGCGATACCGGAAATGGTCTCGGAGGAAAGGACCTTGCCGTCAGTACCGACGTGCTTGATAACTACCTTACCCATGCTTACCGGTTTGCCGTCTTTGATATATACTTCTCCGGTGCATTCATAACCCTTAGCCTGTGTACCGCCGGAGGGGTCCTGAGTACCTGCATTGTTATTGAAAATTACCTGAGCCCATTCTGTATCTGCTTCGAGAACGAACCAGCCGTCGCCCTCGGAAGTCATCTGAGAACCGGGCCATCCGCCGTTGAATTTGATAGCAGAACCGCTTCTCTCGTCATATGAATACATATAAACGGAGCCCCAGTTGTTGGAGTTGTAGTAATGTACTCTGACATTTGTAGGCTCAACATAGTTATACTTGAAGGTAACAGTAGTTGTGCCCTTCTTATATGTGCCTGTTGCGTTTGTGGTGAGGGATTCATCACATTCGTAATTCTTTATATCCTTGGGGGATTTTGAATAAGCATTGCCTATCCTGCCGACTTCTGTATCTGATTCGGCAAGTTCTTCATTTGTCGAAGCGTCTACATATTTAGTAACAAGCGTACCGTAGTTACTGCTGTCGAAGGTATAGTAGTATGTAACATTGATATCGGATTCCGTATAAACGCCTGAAGTCTTGCCGGAGGTGCTTGCTACTGTATAGCCTGCCTGTGAAAGTGGAGTTGTGCTGTAGCTGTCGCCTACGAGACCGGTAAGAGTCTCTGTCTTGATTGTAGTGTTGTTGTCCTTGTTGATATGCTTTACGATAACCTTGCCTCTCTGTCCGTCGGGCTCCTGGATAAGGATAGTACCGTGTGCGCCGGAGTTGAAGGTTACCTTGCCGCCGGATACAACTGCCGTTGTGCCGTCGTAAGCATTTTCAAGAGCTGTTCCGTCTGCCCAGAGATCGCTGACTGTTACAGAAACGCTTGCGTTATTGCTTGCATTGATAACAGCTGCTATCTTATCGGAGATGCCGTTTTTGTCATAGGTACGTCCGAAGGCAACGCCGCTTGTAGCTGAAAGACCTACGTTAGCGCCTGCGCCTACTGCGATATGATTGTTGCGGAAGGTTCCGACCTTCTGCCAGTGAGCAAGAACATTCGTATCCATGCTGTCCCAGTTCATATCGCTTCTTACTGCATGACCGTCACCTGATACTGCGACGCCAGGAACGAGAGGTCTGCAGGTCTCATCACCGTAGTAGATCTGTACTCCGCCGGGGAGAAGCAGGAGTGAGCTTCCGAGATAATACTGATCGCCTCTTGCGAGCACGGTATCATGTGATGAAATATAGGAGAGAAGGTTGAAGCTCGGATCGTTGTTGATCTTGGTCGCATAATCCTGATAGACATTTGCGATATTGCCTGCTGCAAGGTAGCCTCCGCCCTGAGTCTCGAAGTTGATCATTGAATCAAAGCCGCCCTGAGTATAATAACCATCCTTGTAGCTGCCGTGACCCCAAGCCTCACCTGTCATCCAGAAATCGAGGTCATCGAGCTTCTTTGTGGGGTTAGCTGCTTTCCATTCCTTGAGAGCCTGTTTACAGGTATCCTTGAGCTGTTTCCATGAGCCGTATTCAACGTGCTTTGCCGTATCGCAGCGGAAGCCGTCTACACCGTATGTACGAACCCAATCTGCAAGCCATGAGGAAATAAAGCCTGTTACTGTATTGGATGTACCGAATTTTGCCTTTTTGGCTTCAAGTGTGCCTTCCTTTTGCCATTTTGTCTGGAGGAAGGTCGGTATGCCTACCTGCTTGGTCTGCTCGGTCTTGAAATCGGGAAGTCCATCAAGAGTTTTTGTAATATCATCGCCGCCGCCTGCGGTATATCCGGGCAGACCTGATCTGATCCAGTCGGGTCCCCACCATCTGCCCCAGTCAGAGGAGCTTGACTTATAGTCGATCTTATTATGATACTCACTGAGATTACCGGAATTATAGACACTTTCCCAGCCGCTGAGGAGAGTACCGTAGTTGTACTCATTCATGTCGATCATATTGTTATAACCTGCATGATTAAGAACGATATCCATAACGATACGGATCCCGTGCTCATGAGCTGTATCAACAAGTGTCTTGAATTCCTCTCTTGTACCATATGCAGCATCCGGCTCGGTATAGTCTGTTACATAATATCCATGATATGAATAATGCGCAAAGCCGTCACCGAGAATATAGCCGTGAAGCTGCTCATAAGGAGCAGTCATCCAGATCGCATTTACGCCGAGGTCATTAAAATAACCATCATTGATCTTCTGAGTAATACCTGCAAAGTCACCGCCGTGGAAGGTCGCTCTGTTGTCGCCGGCGACTGTCTTCACTCTTCCGTAAGCGTTGTCGTTGGAGGGATCGCCGTTCTTGAAACGGTCTGTCAGCAGGAAGTATACCGTCGCATTATCCCAGGAAAATGTTGACGGTGAAGCTGCAGCTGCTGCATCTGCTTCAACAGCAGATTCATTGAGAACAGCCGCGCCTGCCATAGCTGTGCCTGAAAGCACACAGGCTGCGGAAAGAACTCCGCTGAGCACTTTACGAAAACGATTTTGTTTTGTTTGTTTCATTTTGTTCCTTCTTTCATAATAGATTTGTCATGTCCCTTCGGGGGACTGTCTATAAACGGACAATATCGATTGTCGGGCATACCTCCCTTTGGATTTATCTTGCCGCTGATACACCGGCACTCAATTATTATAATACAACAAATCCCCTTTTGAGTAAATTCCTATATCGAAGTTTCTATTCTTTTTCATAAAAAATCAAAATTTTTGTAGACTAAACCAAATTTATCATTTCTCACTTGTGTACTTTTCACAATAAAATATGCACAATGCTTATTCAACAACATTGTGCATAATTACCCTGTGCATCAGATATCTATAGATCTGCATAGCTCGACAAGATCATCAAATACCGTAAGTGTTCCGGCTCTTCGTCTGAGCGATGCAGCATTGTGCATACCCCTGAAATACCAGGCGCTGTGTTTTCTTGCCTCCCTCATGCCGACCTGCTCGCCCTTGTAATCGCAAAGGGTGCGCATATGCCTGAGCATAACGCTTATCCTTTCTGCATCCGAAACAGGTAGGGAAGGTCTGTCAAAACCGAGGAGGCTGTTTATCTCCCTGAATATCCACGGGTTCCCGAGAGCGCCCCTGCCTATCATAACAAGGTCACAATTCGTCTGTTCATACATAGCGGCGGCATCCTCAGCGGTACATATATCGCCGTTGCCGATGACCGGGACGCTGACAGCCCTTTTCACCTCGCGGATAATATCCCAGTCCGCCGAAGGCATATACTGCTGTTCCCTTGTCCTGCCGTGGACGGTTATAGCTGCCGCGCCCGCCTGCTCGCATATTTTTGCGACCTCGACGGCATTGACGCTGTTTTTATCCCAGCCCTTGCGTATTTTCACCGTTACCGGGACGGGTACAGCATTGCTTACTGCCTTAACTATCTCTCCGCAGAGAGCAGGATCCTTCATCAGAGCCGCCCCGGAACCATTGCCGGCTATTTTCGGAGCAGGACAGCCCATATTTATATCAATTATATCCGGCTTATATTCCATAGCCATAACGGCAGCCCTTGCCATAACATCAGGCTCATAGCCGAAAAGCTGAACCGCGGCAGGTCTTTCCTTTTCGGACAATATCAGAAGCTCCGCGGATTTTTCGCTGTTATATGTCAGTCCCTTTGCGCTGACCATCTCACCGACGGTATAAGCCGCGCCGAAATCAACGCAAAACTCCCGGAACGCCCTGTCCGCGACCCCAGCCATGGGCGCAAGCGCCGCATATCCGTTTATTTCAACATTTCCTATTTTCATTTTTTTCCTTTCCCGATCTCACGGTGAAAAATTATTTTTTGATCTTTTCCCAGTACGCCTTGTATGCCTGTTCGGTCTTGTTTTCGCCGGGAACATAATATACGGAATCCTTTACCCCGTCGGGGAGATACTGCTGTCTTACCCAGTGGTCGGGATAATCATGGGGATAAAGATAGAACTGTCCCTTGACTTTCGCATCGGCGCCGTCATAGTGCTTATTCTGGAGCTGGCGCGGAAAACCGTATGCTTTGCCTGCGCTGACATCAGCCATAGCCTTATTGATCGCATTGTATGCGGAATTTGATTTAGGCGACTGAGCCACAAGTATCACGGCATCAGCAAGAGGTATTCTCGCCTCGGGCAGACCGACCATCATCGCCGCATCTACCGCCGCCTTGACTATCGGGATTATCTGCGGATTTGCAAGACCGACATCCTCGCAGGCGCATACCATTAGTCTGCGGCAGGCGGACGGAAGATCGTCAGCCGCAAGAATACGCGCAAGATAAAGTATCGCCGCGTCGGGATCACTTCCGCGCATAGATTTCTGGAAAGCCGAAAGCAGATCATAATGCTCGTCCCCTTCCCTGTCATATCTGACTGCGCTCTTCTGAGTAAGGCGTGAAACGGTATCAAGCGTAATAACAAGCTTACCGTCAACAGGTTTTGTTGCCGCGGCAGAAAGCTCCACTGCATTCAGAGCCTTTCGCACATCTCCGCCGCAGGCATAGGCGATATGAGCCGCCGCATCATCATCCACAGTTATATGCAGTCCGGTTTCCTCTTCGAGGAAGGCATATCCGCGCATGACGGCATTTATTGCGTCGTCCTTTCCGACGGGTTTGAATTCAAAAACGGTCGAGCGGCTGAGTATTGCGCCGTAGACATAGAAATATGGATTTTCGGTAGTAGATGCAATAAGGGTAATACTTCCGTTCTCGATATATTCAAGCAGGGTCTGCTGCTGTTTTTTATTGAAATACTGTATCTCGTCAAGGTAGAGAAGTATCCCGTTCATTCCGTCAAAGCCGTTAAGCTCCTCGACGATATTTTTTATATCGGCGGTAGAGGCGGTCGTACCGTTAAGGCGGCGCAGACTGCGATTTGTACGTTTTGCTATATATGAAGCGAGGGTAGTCTTGCCGACGCCCGACGGACCGTAGAAAACCATATTGGGTATTTTTCCAGCTTCTATAATATTCCTCAGCGGCATACCGTCATCAAGAAGATGGTGCTGTCCGACTATATCGTCAAGGCTTTGCGGTCTTATTCTGTCTGCCAAAGGTGAATCCACTTTTATCCCCCTTACCCTTTATTACGGATTTTCCTGTTTATTGTTCTTACCCGATAATTATATCATATATTACAGATAATATCAATAATACAGAAAACGCACAAAAAGCAAATCCCGGCTTCATGGAAGCCGGGGGGGCGTAATGAGTGGTAACAGATCATTCATTAAACGGGTCGTAAAGAACTTCTATAGAAACACATTTTCCGTTTTCGTATATATGATGTTCAAACTCACTGTCACAAGCCACTTCTATAACATTTTTTACCGTTTCGAGACTTGCGCCGTCTGTTCCGCATTTTCGACCGTTCACTCCACATAAAAAGAATTCCCCGCAAGCATATGCTAACGGGGAAAATGATCTGTAAATCAATTATCAGCTGCGTCTGCAATAACCTTCTGTGCTACCTGCTGGGGAGCTTCCTCATAGCGCTCGAATCTGAACGTGAAGTAACCTCTGCCCTGTGTTGCCTGACGGATAAACGTCGAGAAATCACTCATCTCTGCCTGCGGAGCTTCGGCTTCGATCTCCTGCATACCGTCCTCAGCCGGGTTCATACCCATTACTCTGCCGCGGCGCTTGGTGATCTCACCCATGATATCACCCATATTGTCGCTCGGAACAACAGCCTTGAGCGTTCCGACCGGCTCGAGAAGTACGGGTCCTGCCTTGGGCATACCGTCCTTGTAAGCAAGGGAAGCCGCTGTCTTGAACGACATTTCAGAGGAGTCAACCGGATGATACGAACCGTCAACGAGCGTAGCCTTGAGTCCTACTACCGGATATCCCGCAAGCGGACCCTTTGCTATGCTGTCGCGCAGACCTTTTTCTACCGCCGGGAAGAAGCCCTTCGGTACTGCACCGCCGACTACCTTCTCTTCAAATTCCATCGTCTCGCAATCCGACGGGGAGAATTCGATCCATACGTCACCGAACTGACCGTGACCGCCAGTCTGCTTCTTGTATCTGCCCTGAACCTTGACGCTCTTGCGGATAGTCTCTCTGTATGCTACCTTCGGCTTGGACAGAACAACGTCTACGCCGAATTTGCTCTTGAGCTTGGATACGACAACGTCAAGATGCTGCTCACCCATACCGCTTATTATCATCTGATGAGTCTCGTTATTCGTCTCGAATTTAATGGTCGGGTCTTCCTCACTGAGCTTGCCTATGCCCTGTGCGACCTTGTCCTCTTCGCCCTTGTTCTTCGGAGCAACTGCCATTGAAAGCGACGGCTCGGGATATTCTACGCCGTCAAGCATTACCTTGCGCACGGGTGAGCAAAGGGTATCGCCTGTATTTGCCGTGGAAAGCTTTGCAGCAGCGCCGATATCGCCCGCGCCGATATAGGGAGCGTCCTCCAGCTTCTTGCCCTTTGCGGTCATTACCTTGCTGACCTTTTCGGTAGAGCCTGTCCTCATATTGACAAGCTGTGTGTCGGGACCTATCTTGCCGGATATGACCTTGAAATAGGAAAGCTTTCCTACGAACGGGTCGGCTATCGTCTTGAAAACTATCGCAGCGGCTGCGGCTTCGTCATTTGCGGTAAGCTCGACCGGCTCGCCGTCAAGATCCATCGCAAGCTCGCCTGCCTTATCGGCAGCGCTCGGAGCAAGCCAGATAAGCCCGTTGAGAAGCTGCTCTACACCGTAGGTCAGAAGAGCATCGCCGCAGAATACGGGGCTGATGCTGCCGTTCTTTACACCCTGGCTTACACCTACAATGATCTCCTCGGGAGTGAATTCCTCGCCGGAGAAATATTTCTCGAACATTTCGTCGCTCGTTTCAGCAACAGCCTCACAGATAGCTGTGCGCAGACCCTCCAGACGGTCGCCCATATCCGGTATCGGAACAACATTTATCTTGCCGTCAACATATTTATATGCCTTGTATTCAAGGAGGTTCACATAACAGTCAGCCTTACCGTCAACGATGTACGGAACAACTACAGGACAAACTGAGGGGCCGAATGATGCCTTCAGGCTCTCGAATACACGGTAGAAGCGTGCACTTTCGTCGCAGAGTCCGTTTACAAAGAATACCTTCGTCAGACCGCGCTTATCGGCAGCCTTTACGGCTTTTTCAGTTCCGACAGCTACTCCGCCCTTGCCCGATACAGTGATAAGCACCGTATCCGCAGCACGGGACGCCTCACAAAGACCGCCCTCGAAATCGAAAAGACCGGGAGAATCAAGCAGATTGATCTTCTTGCCCTTCCATTCAAGAGGTGCAACACAGGTCTGTACGGACGTCTTGCGCTTGATCTCTTCTGCATCAAAATCGCATACCGTATTTCCGTCGCTGACCTTGCCGAGCCTGTCGGAGCCGCCGCACAGGAAAAGCATAGCCTCTGCAAGAGATGTTTTGCCCGAGCCGCTGTGACCTGCTATCGCAATATTGAAGATGTTTTTTGCGCTGTACTGTTTCATGAGTTAAAGTTCCTCCTTTGTTATATGTAATAAAATTAATTATCTGTTCAGTGATTTTTTAACCACTATAGCCAATTATATAACATTGTTTCTGTAATTACAATAGTTTTTTCAAAATTAAAGAAAACTTTCATCCTGAATCAAGCTGTAATGCGGAAATTACCATAATTTTCCACAATGTTTTTTCCGGATAAGAAAATAGCTACCACTAAAATCATATTTTCTGCCATTGTTTTCCAGGCAGAATCAGAAAATTGTCGTTTTCTGAGACTTTTTCACTATTTCTCGGTTATTTTTTTTACAAAATAAGAAATTTATAAAAAACTTATAAAAATTACAAAATTTATAGTGACTTTTAACTATTTTTATGATATAATAGGTAAAAATCTATAAAATGTTTCCGCTTTATACATACTAAAACTTCATTATCATATTTTTTCAGTCAGGTGATACCTCAATGATAGAACAGGTCATCAATATAGACCGTATGGAACAGGCTGTAGCTCTTTTCGGCACCTTTGATGAGAATATCCGGTTGATACAGAACGAATATATGGTCTCTGTGATCTGCCGGGGTTCAGAACTTAAAATCACAGGCGAAGCCGAAAATGTATCGCGGGCGGCTAAGGTCATCGACAGCCTTCTGGGACTTATCAACCGAGGCGAGGCGCTCAGCGACCAGAATGTCCGGTATTGTATGTCCCTCGTGAACGAAGGCAACGAGCAGCGCATCGAGCAGCTCGCCGGCGACTGCATTTGCATAACCTCCCGGGGAAAGCCCGTTAAGCCAAAAACTCTCGGTCAGAAAAAATATTGCAGCGCCATTTCCAGGAGCACCATAACGCTCGGCATCGGCCCAGCCGGAACAGGCAAGACCTATCTTGCCGTGGCTATGGCAGTAACAGCCTTCCGCGCAAGGGAAATAAACCGGATCATCCTTACAAGACCTGCCGTCGAGGCGGGAGAAAAGCTCGGCTTCCTCCCCGGAGATCTTCAAAGCAAGGTCGACCCGTATCTGCGCCCGCTTTACGATGCACTGTTCGATATGCTCGGCGCGGAGACCTATCAGAAATATGTTGAGCGCGGCAATATCGAAGTCGCTCCCCTCGCATATATGAGAGGCCGTACCCTTGATGACAGCTTTATCATCCTCGATGAAGCACAGAATACTACCCCGGAGCAGATGAAAATGTTCCTGACAAGGCTCGGCTTCAATTCCAAAATGGTCATAACCGGAGATATCACCCAGATAGACCTGCCGGGAGGAATACGCAGCGGACTGAAGGACGCCGTAAGGATACTGAAAAACATTGACGGCATCGAAAGCGTATATTTCAACGCTTCTGACGTCGTAAGAAACAGGCTTGTACAGGATATAATCAAAGCCTACGAAAATGCAGCCAATACCAGAAATTCGGGCGGAAACAAAAAATGACACCGGTTACAGGACATTTATATATCAGAAGAAAGGTAAGGTTTTTAGACATGGATAAGATAAAGGTAATAATCACAAACAAACAGAAGAATATAAAGATCCCGACGGGTCTGCGTATGCTTATACGCCGCTGCTGCAACGCAGTGCTCCAGATGGAGGAATTTCCCGGCTCGGTCGAGGTAAGCGTGACACTCGTCAATAATCAGCAGATAAGGGAGCTGAATTCAATTTACAGAAAAAATGACAGCGCGACCGACGTGCTTTCATTCCCGATGGGCGAAAACGGCAAATATGATACCGACCCCGATACCGGCGCTAAAATACTCGGCGATATCGTTATCTCTATGGAAAAGGCTATCGAGCAGGCTGACCGCTTCGGCCACAGCCTCCAGAGAGAGGTCGGCTATCTCACCGCACATTCTATGCTCCATCTTCTCGGCTATGACCATGAGGACAATGGTCTGCAGAGACTGCGCATGAGAGAAAAGGAAGAAAAGGTCATGACTCTCCTCGGTCTGCCCAGTTCCTCCAGCTATGTCATCAAGGATAACGAAGAATAATGAAAGCTTTCCTCAAAGGCTTCAGATATGCCTGGTCAGGCATCATACATTGTATAAAAAACGAGCGAAATATGAGAATCCATATGGCGGCTGCGCTGTACGTTCTGATTTTTGCGCGTTTTTTTGCATTTTCAAGGGCAGAGTATGCTGTGCTGCTGCTGACGATAGGAGGAGTATTCTCGGCAGAGACCTTCAACACCTCCCTTGAGCTTCTTGCTAACAGAGTATCAAAAAAGAAAGACCCCTTTATCCGCGCATCCAAGGACAGTGCGGCAGGGGCTGTGCTTATCCTCGCTGTGATCGCAGTATTTATCGGGCTTTTTCTTTTCGGCGATATCGGCGCATGGATACGTCTTGTGCAGTTCTATGCAAGCCATCCGCTGAACCTTGCCGGAATAATACTGCTTTTACCCGTCTCGCTGATATTCATTGCCAAAGGGCCGTCAGGCATCGCCAAGGCCATAAGGCGCATAATAAAAAGAAAAAAGAAACAGGAGTAATGAAAATAAAATGGAAAACAAAACAGAAAAGAGATCAGCCTTTATTGCAATAGTCGGACGTCCGAATGTCGGAAAGTCCTCGCTGCTGAATTATATGCTCGGTCAGAAGGTCGCTATCGTATCCTCAAAGCCGCAGACGACACGGACAAGGATAACCGGCGTGCTGACTGAAAACGACACACAGCTCGTCTTTATTGATACCCCGGGTCTGCATAAGCCGAGAAATGACCTCGACAAATATATGCTGCGATCCGTAAACGAATCAGTTGCCGGAGTTGATGCCTGCCTGCTCGTTATCGAGGCAGGCTCACCGCTTACGGAGGGAGAAAAAATTCTTACGGAAAAATTCGCCTCGCTTGACATTCCCGCCGTTCTTGCGATAAACAAAACCGATACGATACAGGATAAAACACTTCTCGCCCCGCAGATAGCACAGGCATCATCACTATATGATTTCAGTGCCGTCGTACCCGTTTCGGCGCAGACAGGCGACGGCATAGACGCACTGAAGGCGGAGCTTCGCAAGCTATCCTGTGAGGGAGGCTTCATGTTTGACGAGGATACGCTCACAGACCAGCCCGAGAGAGTTCTCGCAGCCGAAATGATACGTGAAAAGATGCTGCGCCTGCTTGAAAAAGAGATACCCCACGGCTCAGCCGTTTTTGTTGAGCGAATGAAGGAGCGTGAAGACAGCAATATAGTCGATATTGACGCGACCATCTACTGTGAACGCAGCAGCCACAAGGGCATCATAATCGGCAAGGGCGGCTCAATGCTCAAAAAAATAGGCAGCTATGCGCGTCAGGATATGGAAAAATTTTTCGGCTGCAAAATAAACCTCAAAATATGGGTCAAGGTCAAGGAGGACTGGCGCAACCGGGAAAATATCCTCCGCAGCCTTGGATATGACAACAATGATTTCGATCAATAATACGGCGGTACGCCGCCAATATTCTGTATGCAGGGACGAAACACTTCGTTAAATGTGCAATGTGTAAAGTGGAATTGTTGTCACACTCCGCTTCGGCGGAGTGCCTCCGCTGTCAATTCGCGGGGGGCGCTCCACTTCGTTCCGCTCTGCACTCATGCCGAACATTCACTACTCGCGGTCTTTACTTATTGACAGTTGCAGCTTTGCCCTTAATGTGAAATGTGGAGCGGAGGTACTGCGCTGAAAGATGGCGTTATACTGTACACGCTCAATAATCAGCGTAACACGACAATAAAGCCGTACTTTTCCAAAAAAAGTAACGAACGCGGGTCACAAAGCTTCCTTACGAGTGCAGAGTGAGCGGAGCGAACGATTACGTGAATTGACACCGGCGGCACGCCGGCGCGAATTGACACCGGCGGCACGCCGGCGCGAATTGCGAGCGCAGGCACTGCGCCGCGGGTCCAGGGAGCTTGCTCCCTGGCGAGGGCGCGGGTGTCCGGTGGACACCTCTCAGCCGCAGGCTGAGAAGCGCCGACCGAGCCGGCAGGCGAGACCCGACACCTCTCAGCCGCAGGCTGAGAAGCGCCGACCGAGCCGGCAGGCGAGACCCGAAGCGAGCAGCCCGGGCAGGTTTGGGCGGCAGCCCAACAGGGGCTGGATTCGGTATTTTTTTCATAAAAAATGGGTATAATAAGAGCATAAGGGCAATACCGCACAAAGATAGTGCTGCAGATGTGGTGCAAAGCCGTAAGGCGGTCTCCCGGCGATGTTGCATAAGGATTCTGTAAACAAATTATAGAAGGAGGCTCTTGTTATGGACGAAGAACGGGCATGGGATAATTTCATAGCATCGGGAAGCATAAGGGATTATCTGATATATAAGGAAGTCAAGGCGTGTACAGGACAGAATCTGCACGCGGGGAAAACGGAGGACGCCGATGAGGTTCAAAACCGATGGTCTTATACTGACAGAACAAACAATCAAGGAAAATGATAAGCTGGTAACGGTGCTGACACGCTCTAACGGCATAATACGATGCTTTGTACGCAATGCAAAGCTGATAAAGGGACATCGCTGCACCGCAACACAGACCCTCAGCTACTCCCGTCTGTCTGTTTACAGCGGACGGGATCGCTACATAATCGATGAGGCGGAACCGATCGAGCTGTTCTTCGATCTGCGGCTCGACCTCGAAAAACTGTCGCTTGCACAGTATTTCTGTGAGGCGGCTATGTATATGCTGCCTGAAAATACTCCGACCGATGAATTTCTCAGCCTGATACTCAATTCACTCTACCTGCTTTCCAAGGGACAAAAAAATGACCTCCTGATAAAGGCTGTGTTTGAAATGCGCTTTATGTGTCTTGCCGGCTATATGCCTGATCTCGTCTGCTGCCGCAAATGCAGCTGCTATGAAGCAGATACTATGTTTTTCCTGCCTGAGGAAGGATACCTCGTTTGCTCGGACTGCTGCAGCGGAGAACATCTCGGCTATGCCCTGTCCCGGGGTGCTCTTACCGCAATGCGGAATGCAGCATATGCCGAACCAAAAAAAATATTCTCATTCTCACTGTCCGAAAACTCACTTATGCAATTAGCTGACTGCACAGAAAACTATTTTCTGATGCATACCGATAAACATCTTAAAACACTTGAATTCTATAAAAAAGTAAGGATATGAACTATGACAGATAAAAATCTTAATGCACTTGAATTTGATAAAATACTTGAAATGCTTGCAGAACGTACCTCCTTCGAGGATTCCCGTATGCTTGCACTCGAAACGACGCCTTCAAGCGGATTATATGAGGCTCAGCTCCTTCTCGGAGAAACCAGCGATGCACATTCCCTGACCGGCAGCTACGGCTCTCCCGGGTTCGGAAATATACATAACATGAACGGCGCTCTCCGCCGCGCACAGGCCGGGGCAGTACTCACGACCCTCGAGCTTCTGCGTATCGCTTCGCTCCTGCGGACAATACGGCGCGTTACTGAATGGAGAACACACAGCGCAGGCATCGAAACCTCACTTGATATGAGATTCAACGCTCTTATACCTAATAAATATCTCGAAACCAAAATAACCTCCTCCATTCTTTCTGAGGAGGAAATAGCCGACAATGCCTCCCCCGCCCTTCTTGCAATAAGAAAAAAAATCGCCTCTACGGAATCAAAAATAAGAGAAAGACTTGATAAATCTATCCATTCACCCTCTATGCAGAAATATTTGCAGGAAAGCATTATAACCATGAGAAGCGGACGCTTCGTTATCCCCGTAAAGGCTGAATTCCGCGCAAACGTTCCGGGACTTGTCCACGATACGTCAGCCAGCGGCTCAACTGTCTTTATCGAACCGATGAGCGTTGTAGAAGCAAATAACGATATCCGCGTCCTCCATTCAAAGGAACAGGCGGAAATCGAAAGGATACTTGCGGAATATTCCGCTGAGGTCGGCGCATATGCTGACAATATATGCGACAGCTACAGGATACTTACCGAGCTTGACGTTATCTTCGCAAGGGCGGAGCTTGCACATTCGATGAAGGCTTCCGTCCCGATACTCAACAGCGAGGGCAGGATAAGACTGAAAAAAGCCCGCCACCCGCTTATCCCCGCAGATAAGGTCGTACCGACAGATATAGAACTGGGCATCGGATTCGATACACTCGTCATCACAGGCCCCAACACCGGAGGAAAAACCGTCTCGCTCAAAACTACAGGTCTGCTTACAGTTATGGCTATGTGCGGCATGATGATACCCGCCGCCGACAACAGTGAGCTGTCTGTATTCGACAGGGTGCTTGTCGATATCGGCGACGAACAGAGCATCGAACAATCACTATCGACATTTTCCGCACATATGACCAATATCGTAAGAATATTGGAGCTGGCTGATGAAAAAAGCCTTGTGCTTATAGATGAATTAGGCTCCGGAACTGACCCGGTAGAGGGCGCGGCTCTTGCTGCCGCGATACTCGGACAGCTACGCGCTCAGGGGGCAAAAATTGCCTCGACTACCCATTATGCAGAGCTGAAAAGCTATGCTCTTCAGACTGAGGGAGTGGAAAACGGCTGCTGCGAATTTGATGTTGCTACACTGCGCCCGACCTATCGGCTGCTTATCGGTATGCCCGGACGGTCAAATGCCTTTGCGATATCTGAAAGACTGGGTATGGATCCGGCTCTTGTCCAGAGGGCAAGGGATCTTGTTTCTGCGGAGGATTCACGCTTTGAGGCGGTCGTAAGCAAGCTTGAACACAGCCGCAGCGAATACGAAGAAAAATTAAAGGAAGCCAATGAGCTTAAACTGCAGGCTGAGCAGGAGCTTGAAAAAGCAAGACAAACAGCTGCTCAGGCTGAAAAGGACAAGAAAAATGAAATAGATCTTGCCAGGGCTCAGGCTGAAAATATCATAACAAAGGCAAGAGCACAGGTATACGGAGTGCTTGACGAAATAGAGGCTATACGCAAAAAAAAGGAAATATCCGCCGAGGAAAAGGCTAAGCTGCGTGCGGATATACGCAGTATGGAAAATTCCGCAGACCCGATAGAAAAACGCACGAACGACGATTATGTCCTCCCCCGTCCGCTGCAGAAGGGCGACAGGGTGGTAAGGATAATGTTCTGGTACAGTCCGGTATAATCAAAACAAGAGTTCCTACAAAAAATATCAGGCTGCTCAAACAGGAAAAGGTCAGGATACCGCAGCGCAGAACGACCCGTACAGTCCGCCGTGATACACGCAGTTCTGCCTCGACAGAGGTAGATGTCCGCGGACAGACAGCTCTCGACGCTATAATGGATGTGGACAGAGCAATAGATATGGCGGTATTGCAGGGACTGCACCAGATAACGATAATCCACGGCAAGGGAACCGGAGTTCTGCGCCGTGAAATACAGAATCATCTGAAAACGCATCCGTCAGTACGTACATTCCGTCTCGGAGTTTTCGGCGAAGGCGAGGCAGGCGTAACTATCGCTGAACTGAAATAACTGAATCACACAAAACAGTCCGGCAGACTATTCTGAGCAGGGGACGTCCCGGAAAAGCGGATGTCCCCTGCTGCGTTTCTGCAAAAAATCACCGCAGCATAAGGAGTATCGCTATGACATACAAGAAAAAAAAGCGTAGAAAAATCATTCTCCTTGCTATTATTATCCCGCTGGCTCTTATTATAACAGGGGCGTGTATCTGCACAGCCCTTGTATTAACAGATAGTATCCAGAGCGAATATACCCTCAAAGAGGAAACCAATACATTCTATATCGATCTACTGAAGGGCGCTGTGCTGGGAAAGGAATTTGATCTTTCCGAAAATGAGGTCAATACCTTCCTCAATAAAAAATACTGCACCAGTCAAGGCGATGGTCTCTATAACGTAATGGTAGATCTTAATAAGGACGAGCCATCGAAGGTTTTTGCCAAGGTTCGCATACACGGGACAGATATTGCCGTCAGGGCGGATCTGACCGTTTATTCTGACGGGCAGCACCAGATCATTACCGAGCTGCATAATGCCTATGCAGGCGAACTGAAAATACCGGATCTTATCCTTGCACATATACTCGGGAAAGTATTCAGCAGCAGCGACAGGATAAGCGCCGACGGCACAAGGCTCACTATCAAAGCCGAATACACATATGAATTCACAAGCACGTCGATATCTCTTTATCTTACGGAAATATCCGCCGACGACGGGGTCCTGCACTGCCGCACAAATAGTCTTACTGCCGAGGCACTTCATGCCGCTATTGATTATCTGACCTCCGAAGAGGGACAGGAGGCCGTCTCTTCATTGATCAACGGAGTAAAGGACAAACTAAAGGATCTGTTCTTCTGATGAGGACAAAGCCTGAAAAATCTTTGCGGCAGCGTAACATTAATATTTATTTCAATTGCATTTTATCCTTGCGGGTGTTATAATAGTATAAATGTATATTTGTAAAGAGATACCTCTTTATTTATGTCTGGAAGTGAAAATGTTGAGCAAAAATAAAAAAAGTCCCGAAAAGGATAAAACTATCCATATCCCGCCGATAGCGGTCATTTTAGTGTGCGGAGCGCTCATCATCCTTTGCCTGATAATACTTATCGTCAGGATATCCTCGAATAAGGATAACGAGGATTTCAAAAGATCTGCTGTCTATGCCGAAGCTGTGATAAACGGCAAGACAATGTATACTATTGATGAGGACGGACAAAATGCATATCATTATCTGACAGACCTTACAATTGATACCGATACATACAACGATGGCGGAGAATATTCCTTCCGGCTTGACCTTACCACACCGGAGCTTGAAAATCTCGAACCCGGACAGACTATCGGTGTATATTATAATCCCGATGATCCCACACAATGCCGTCCGGCATCCGATATCCCGAATTACGGTCTGCTTTATCTTGCACTGGTTATTATTCTCGCGATACTCTGTATCATCGCAGGAATAAATATCAATACGCTTGTCCGCAATATCCACGGCTATACTCCGAAATATACCCGCCCGGAGGATATCGGCACCATGGGCGAGGCAGGAGCTGACAATAATCTCAGTGACAGCAATATAAATTACGGCGCATCCGATTTTTTCAGCAACAGCGTCATGGACAGCTATTCCGACCCGTTTGCAACATATTCCGGATATGATGATTCCGAACAGTCTCCGGGCAATGATTATTACGACCCGAATTCATCTTTTGCCGAGGGTCAGCAGTACGCTCCGGTACAGGATAATATCAACGCCGAGGGCACTGACCTGAATAATCCGTTTGCATCCGCCGACAATGATCCGGATAACCCATATAATCAGGGAAATTATTACCAGCCCGGACCTGGACCGAACCTTCGAGTACCTGGTCCCGGAACAGCTGCGTGACCGGATCGCGCCGGGCATGGTGGTGGAAGTCCCCTTCGGGAAAGGAAACCGGAGCGCCGAG
>CADCGS010000036.1 GCA_902801055.1 uncultured Ruminococcus sp.
ATAATGACGGTATTTATATTCTGACTGCTACAGCTACTGATCTTGCAGGTCGCTATAAAACTGCAACTGTAAAATTCTCGATCAACCGCTTCGGTTCAACATATGAATTGATCGACGGTACACGTGAGATAAATGGTGCATTCCTTAGCGAAGAACATCCTGTAAGCATCAGAGAAATAAACGTTAATCCTATCGAGCCGAAATCAGTTATTGTTACCAGAGGTACTGATGAGATCACTCTGGACGCAAAAGATTATACTTGTAACGTAACAGGTTCCGATGATACCTGGTATACTGCAGACTATAATATTGATAAGAAAGCCTTTGAACAAGAGGGTGAGTATGATCTCAAGATCGATTCGCTTGATAAAAAGCTGAATTCCAAGAACTCCAATGTCTTCAATGATAAGGACAATAACGATAAGCCTAAGCTCTTGGTCAAATTTATAGTAGACAAGACCGGTCCGCTTATTACTCTTTCAGGTATTGAGAGTAATGTTCTTTATGAGGAAGGTAAGAAGAAGCTGGTAATCAACTGTGAGGATACTAACTTCGAGCCGGATACACTTGTAGTCAATATTGGAGGTAAGGATGTTAAATTGAGTGAAGATTCGATTCAGAAGGTCGATTCTGGTGTAACAATTACACTTGACATTTCATCATCTGATTACCCGGATTATACTGACATAAAAGTAACGGTTAAGGATAAGGCAGGAAATGCTTCAACTGAAGAGATCAAAAACTTCAAGCTTTCTGCATCACCGGTAGAGCGTTTCTTTGCTAATACTACATTGGTTATCATCAGCTTTGTTGGACTTGGAGTAATAATCGCTCTGATTATTATGCTCAAAGTACTTTCAAGCAAAAAGAAAAAGAAGAAGGCAGCTCAGAACTGATTCTTCACGGATCCTGATAAAGGAGCATATTTCCGCAAGGAAATATGTTCCTTATCAGAATATCTGTTAAATATGTTCCAATACTCCGTGCAGCTCGGTCAGAGTCGAATGGAGTATTTGAATATACTTAATATGTAAAATGTATCAGATGATGGATTCGTCTCTGAAGAAAGACTGAAAAGGAGAAGATCATGCTTAATTCGGGAGATATTTTAGATGAAACGTATGTGATCGATTCAGTAATCGGAAGCGGATCCTTGGGTGTGATCTACAAAGCATACCATATGCGCCTGCAAAAATATATTATCCTGAAAAGGATAAGAGGTGACAAAGTAAGCTACGAAAAACTCAGGATAGAGGTCGATACTCTTAAATGCCTCCATCATGCATTTCTTCCGCAGGTTTATGATTTTTTCTATTATAACGGGGATGTCTATACAATAATGGATTATATAGACGGTATCGATATGAAACGTCTGAAGGAATCCGGATATCAGTTTACACAGCAGCAGCTGATCAAATGGCTGCGCCAGCTTTGTTCGGTACTAAGCTATCTTCATTCCCGCGAACCGCAGGTCATTCATAGTGATATAAAGCCCGAAAATATTATCGTGGATTCAAAAGGGAATGTATGCCTGATAGATTTCAATATTGCCGGTGTACAGGGCTTTACAAAGCAGTATGCATCTCCTGAACAATATGCAAGTGTGAGCCTTCAGGCTGTACATGATCCTAAGGCTTTATATTATACCGTTGATGGACGCAGTGATATATACAGTCTTGGTGCGACCTTCTATTATCTTATATCGGGAGTTACCCCTGATGTCGAATGGATCGATATTCCCAGACTTTTGGATTATAAATCAACGGTCTGAAACGTACTGATTCAAGATATAAGCTTTATTTCCTTTTGCAGGGCATAGCTTCTCTTATCTTTATTTCTATGCTCACCTTTGGTGTATTTCTTATACTTAATGGTCATTCTCTAAAGGAATCCGAAAGTTTCCAGGCTGCTTACCAGAGCTTTGTATCATGCTACGACAGCGGAAAATACGACGAGGTTCAGAAGCGGGGAAATGAAATACTAACAAAATCCGCTTATAAAAAATATCTGACAGATGATGTCAAAGGAAAGCTGTTTTATACTATGGCAAACAGCTATTATGAAATGAAGGAATATGACAAGGCCTGTAATATGTATACTGAAACGGAAAAGTATATCCCGACCTTCGATAATAAATCAGAGATCTTTATAGATCATTCAGTTGCACTTGTACAGCAGGGAAAGATAGACGAAGCAGTCGGTGTCATGAAGAAGGCTAAGGAAAATGGTGCTACAGATACTGATCTGTCTTTTGTAAATGCACAGATCAGTTTCCGTAATCGTGATTATGCAGCTGCACAACAGTATATTGTAAATTATCTTAATAATTCCTCTGACAGCTCAAAGCAGGCGGAAATGTATGTTCTGTCAGGTCAGATATATGAATATTACGGTGATTATGTGACCGCTGCTGATGCATATGACAGATCCTATGAATGTAAACATAATGCTGATTCCCTCAGACGATATGCAAGCGTTCTGAACAAATATGCAAGCGGCAAATCCATAAATGATTCAAAGATAATAGATCTCTATAAGCAGTGCCGTGATGCATATAAGAAAACATATGATAATTTCAAGGACGAATTTGACTACTATGATTATATCAATTACGGGAATGTATGCGCCGTATTGCAGGATTACGATACAAGTATTCGTATCCTGAGGGAGCTTTCTGAAAAATATAAAACTGATTTCAGACCTTATTTTTACCTCGCGAAAACATATAAAATGATCAACGACGACGTTTCTGCCAAGGAAAATATTGCCCTTGCAATGCAGTATTTTGGCAGCGGAGATAAATCAGATCCGGATTATCCGGAGCTTGAGCGCATATATGTTCAATACTATGGAAATCGGTGATAATATGAGCGGACAAGATTATATTGTTTTAGGGATCAGCCTTATTGCAGGCGGAATAATCCTTTTTATTTTATTTCAGTTTCTGATCAATAAATGGATCAAGGATTTTCGAGATGAATGGCGCAAATACTGATCGTATCCGGGCCGTTTTTTTATAAAGCTAAGGAGGAAATAACATGAAAAAGAAGATCATATTTATTTTGGTACCAATACTGGTTGTCCTGATAGGCATAGGTGCTGTGTTATTAACGATAACATTATTCAAGTCGAATAATGCTAATGAGTATACTGAAAAGATCACAGCAGCAGAAAAATATCTGAAAGACGGTGATTTTGAAAACGCTATTCTTCGCTATAAAGATGCGATCAAGCTCGACAGCAAGAATGTGGAAGCATATCTTGGACTTGCAAAGCTTTATTACGACCGCGGAGAGCTTGATAATGCTATTTCCGTACTTAATACAGGCTATGAGCGTACAAAATCCGATAAGATCAAGGCTGTTCTTGATGACTATAATGCCGAGAAGAATAATAAGCCCTCCGATACCTCAAATGTACCGGAAAACAGCGAGACACAGGAAAATTCGGAAAACAGCAGAACTGAGTCTACAGAACTGCGTATCAATGATTCGCTGATCGAGGTAATGTCCTCTTATACATACAAAAAATATAAGGATGCATATTCCATTGTTTCTGAGGTAAATGAGGGTAACGGTTTAGTCAAGACCAGATTCGGCGGAATAGATATAGATTTCTATTTTGGTGATACGGATAAAGTCAAGCAGATTGATCCCTCTACAGGCGTACCATACGAAACTGCTGTTCCTGTAAAAATCGAATGTAACGGATTGGGAACTATCATGTCAGGTGCGGAAAATGGTTTCAGTATGGATGATCTCAAGAATATCCCCGGAATAAATAATACCACGAAGGAATATGATCCACTTCTGAAAAAACAGCTCGATATCTTCAAATATAAAGACTGCACAATCAAGATCGAATGTGATGAAAATGGCAGGGTCAAAGATGACAAAGCATGGAACTGTATTATTCCTGACATTAAGGCCGATGATCCTACGGCATATGACTTCAATGGTATAGTAAGAGATGCTCTGAATTACAATCCTGTCAGCGGAAGTGTAACGGTACGTGCAAGACAGGGAAGCAATAACTACAGCGGTGATGTTGTTGCGGAAACCAAGACTAATAATGGCAAGTTCGTTCTGTCGTTGCCGATCGGTGATTATACAATAGAGCTTATTGCAAACGGTTATGTAAATGACTACTTTGATATTCATGTAAACAGCAATGATACCGAGGAAAAGAGCTTTATAATTTCTCCTGTAGTATCAAGCGGAAATATTCGTTTCGTGCTTACATGGGGCAGTGTCCCGAGAGACCTTGACGGTCATATCTATGGTAAAGCCAAGAATGGAATGGATATCCATGTATACTTCGGTAATCCGGTCGTGGGAAATATCGCCGATCTGGATGTAGACGATATACACGGATATGGCTGTGAGACTATTACCCTGAGAGATACCGAAGGTGATTATAAATACTTCGTACACCGTTTTTCAAGTGATGGTTCTATCGGTACATCTGGTGCGATCGTTAAGATCTATACCGATGACGGAAAGGTCAAGACGATTGCTCCTCCTGCAAATATTGATCCCGTAAGATGGAATGTATTCAGCATCAAGGGTAATAAAATCTCTGATATCAACGGAATAGTCTACTGATCGCAGGGTGTATTTTCATGGGATTGACAGAAATAATTCTGATAATATTTATAATTCTGGCTGTCGTTTCGACCGTGGTTTCAGTGATAGTAACATATGCCAAAAAAGAAGAAAAAAGATGTTACTATCACTCGGCTGCGACGATCGTTAAGGAGAAATATCTTAATGAAGCGCTTCTGAACCCTCATCTGCCTGATAATGCCGGGTTTTCATGCTATGGACTGCATATTATGGCTTATATAAAAAATATAAGCATCAAACCGAAAAAAGGTTTCGTATTTGATATAGGTGACGGAATAAAGATCGGACGCAATCCGGACAGTAATATTCTTCTTGGTGAGGCGACGGTTTCAGGTAAGCACTGCTATATATATGTCAGCGGTTCAAATGTATGTCTGAGGGATATGTCCGTAAATGGAACATACATCAAAAGAGGGCTGTTTTCTGTTTTGTTGAATAATGGCATTACCGAGCTTAAAAGCGGTGACGTATTGAAAATCGGAACGACAAAGTTCCGTATTACAATATTCAATTATGATACAAGATTAATGTAAAGCAGCTTTATGGCATTACCGCACAAAGAAAGTGCTGCAGAGTGCTTGACTGCACAGGATAATTATGTCGTATCGTAATATTTCAAAGTTTTTGAATAAAAGCTTTGAAATAATGCGCCGGCGGATCGCCGGGTGACAGAATGTGAAAAAACGAGGGCGGTCATCAAGCAGGTTTTGTGCGGTGCTGCCTTATGAAGGATATATTTCCGCAGTATTCCGGTGCTGTGGGAATATATCAAAATTTTTATGCTGTAATATGCAATTTGAACGAAATATCTTATTGTGGAGGATAACATATGTTAATCATGGTTTTCAAAGGAGCGGCTTTTAAAGAATACGTTCTTCCGAATGTTGACAATATAGATTATTCCGTGGTTCTTGATAAAAACCTTTTCGGGCTTTTTAAGGACATAGAGCTTCATCTGGAAAACAAAATGAAGAAATGGTATATTACAGCAGATGAGAATGATTATTCATTGTCGGTTTCAGAGCTTGTGGAAAACCAGACTGAGCTTTGTGATGAAAAATTAATTGATATACTTACTATAAACCGTGAAATACTTAATATTCTTTCCATAAATTCACCAAACCGCTTTATGGTATCTGACAAATTCCGCCTTACCGACAATATAACAATAACAGTAGGCAGCGGCAGCGATAACCTGATAAGATATTGTTTGATGAACCTTGTATCCTCCTCGCACTGCCAGATTAGCTTCAGTAACGGAACCGTATCGGTTTATGATATGAGCAGCAATGGCGTATTTGTCAATCACAGAAAAATATCAGGCTCTTGTATTCTGAAAAACGGTGATACGATCAATATTTTCGGACTGAATATACTATTTCTCGGAAATATTATGTGTATTGGTACAAGCTTCGGCAAGGTGGACTATTCTGATATTCTTAATTGCTACAGGCAAAAACCGATAAAGCGGCTTCCAGCATCGCCGCCGAAAAAACATGAAATGGAGTATTTTAACCGTTCTCCGCGTATGCTCCCGAATATCAATGATCAAAAAATAGTTATAGAACCGCCTCCGGCACCGCAGTTTTCAAAGCGCAAGCCGCTTTTCAATATTATCGGCCCATCGTTTACTATGGCGATACCGATGATGATAGGTACCGGTATTGCGTTATTCAGTTCGATGTATTCCGGACGAACTACGGGTGCGTTTATGTTTACCGGAATTATTACTGCCGTAGGTTCGGCAGTGCTGGGTGCTGTGTGGGCAGTACTCAATCTGCGTCAGACGAGGCGCGAGGAATTAGAAAGAGAAAATGACCGTTATGAAGCTTACGGAAAATATCTTATAGACTTAACGAGTACTATCCGCGAAAAATATCTGGAAAATGAAAAGGCGATGCATCAGATGTATCCGTCTCCTGAAATATGCTGCAGCTATGATTCAGGCTCATCCGTGTTATGGAACAGGAATTTCAACCAAAAGGATTTTCTCTTTTGCAGGCTTGGTCTTGGAAATATTCCGTTCCAGGTAAGTATTTCCGTCCCGAATATGAAATTCTCAATGGTTCAGGACGAATTGAAGGAAAAGCTGGAAATGATATATGAACAGTTCCGTCAGCTGCATAAAGTTCCTGTAGGAATAGATCTGATGGATAAGCGTCTTGTGGGTATAGTCGGCAAGCAGTATGATACCTATGGGATAATAGATGATATAGTGGCACAGATAGCTGCAAATAACAGCTATACTGATGTCAAGATAGCATTCTGCTCTGATGATAATTATCCTGAGGGCGCAAATCGTTGGAATTATATCAAATATCTCCCTCATACCTGGAGCTCAAACGGACAGGTAAGGTATTTCGCATCAAACAAGGAAGAAACCGCTGATATGCTTTATGAGCTTGTAAGTGTTATCCGTCACAGGGCTGAGGATAATGAAAAGCATGATATTGTAAAGCCGCATTACATACTCATTATTACCGATTTTACGCTTCTTCAGGACGAGCTTATTACAAAATATGTTTTTTCTCCTGATAAAAATCTGGGGCTTACTACTCTTATAGTGAGTGAAAACAGGGATAACCTGCCGAATAACTGTCATATTATTGTTGAAAGAAGTCAGAGGATATCCGGTATTTATGATACACTTTCAACTCAGAACGATATGCAGGCGATAGAATTCGACAGGACTGATCTCAGAGCTCTCGAGAGCTTTTCAAAACGCCTTGCCGATATCCATATAAATGAGATCGAAAATGGTACAAATATCCCCTCAAAGCTTGATTTCATGGAAATGCTCGGGGTATCCTCGCTCCAGGAGCTTCATGTTCTGGAATCCTGGAGAAAAAACCGTACATACAATAATATGCGCGCCGTAATAGGAAAAAAATCAGGTGGTCTTGACTGCTGCCTTGATATTTATGAAAAATACCATGGGCCTCATGGCCTTGTTGCCGGTACTACAGGCTCAGGTAAGAGTGAAATACTACAGACCTATATTCTTTCCATGGCAGTAAATTTCAGTCCGGAGGATATAGCATTCTTCCTGATCGACTTCAAGGGCGGCGGTATGGCGAACCTGTTTACAGGACTGCCGCATCTTATCGGAAGTATTTCCAACCTTGCCGGCAATCAGATACGCCGTGCGATGATATCAATAAAAAGTGAAAACAAAAGGCGCCAACGTCTTTTTAATGAATACGGAGTAAACAATATAGATGCATATACACGTCTGTACAAAAATGGTGAGGCTGCATCTTCCATACCGCATCTGATAATCATTATTGATGAATTTGCTGAAATGAAGCGTGAAGGCTCTGATGAATATATGCGCGAGCTGATAAGCGTTGCTCAGGTCGGACGAAGCCTCGGTGTACATCTTATTCTTGCTACACAGAAGCCGAGCGGTACCGTAAGCGATGATATCTGGTCAAACTCGAAATTCAAGCTTTGTCTTCGCGTACAGGACAGAAAGGACAGCAGCGAAATGCTGCATAAGCCGGATGCAGCTTATATTACCCAGGCAGGACGATGCTATCTGCAGGTCGGTAATGATGAAATATATGAGCTGTTCCAGTCAGGCTGGAGCGGTGCAGTATATGAACCGGATTCGATGAAAAAGAGATCCTCCATAGCGACCATGATAACCTCAACGGGCAAAACTGCCGTAGTCGGAAACTATACGAAGCTCAAACGTCTCGAAAAAGACCGCCGTGACTGGTATACTGCAATTCTGAGATGCGTGATCGAAATAGTAAAGGAAAACTATCACGGTGTTGCCCTTACTAAGCTTTCCAGGGATAATATAAATGATATTTCTGTACTTACCTGCACCAGATTGAGAGCAAACGGTTTCAATTTTGCAGGAAGTGACGTCGATATTCGCTGTATTATAAATTTCATAAGTCTGATCCCGGATAATTATAAAAACGAAAATGATGCGGTAAGCAGTATCATTGAGGAATCCGCCGGTAAAAATATCCGTATGCCTGAGCTTAAAGATAAAACTCAGCTTGAAACGGTTGTCGAATATATAGCCGATCTTGCAGCTAAAAACGGTTATTCCAGACAGAACAGCCTCTGGCTGCCGGAATTGTCCGACAAGATACTTCTGGCGGATATCAGCGAAACCGCCGATAACTTTGACGGTACAGGATGGCACAGTGCAGATGATGTATTTTCTCTCAAGTCAGTATTCGGTATGTATGATGATCCGGAAAATCAGTCACAGCTGCCGCTGGAGCTTGATATAGCCAAGTCGGGACATATCGCATTATGCGGCTCGGTATTCAGCGGAAAAAGTACATTTATCCAGACATTCGTATATTCACTTATGATAAAGTATGAGCCATCGGAGATCAATTTCTATTTCATAGATTACAGCAGCAATATGCTTAAATGCTTTGAAGGCTCTCCTCATACAGGCGGTGTAATGGATCCCTCCGATCCCGATAAGACAGCTAAATTCTTCAATATGATAATGAGGATGATCGCTGAGCGCAAAAAGCTTTTCGGCGGGGGCAACTATGCACAGTATATCAAGACAACAGATGATAAAATGCCTGTCATTATGATAGTGATAGATAACTATGCAAATTTCAAGGACAAGACTGCAAATAAGCATGAGCCTGATATAGTCAGAATTTCAAGAGAGGGTCTGAGCTATGGTATTTATCTTATGATATCCTCCGCTGGCTTTGGTATAAGCGAAATACCGAATAAGATAGGCGATAATATGAAATATGTCATCTGTCTTGAAATGGGGGATAAGTATAAATATGCCGAAATATTCAAGGGTAAACGTGCTACGGTATTGCCGGAAAGCGGAGTAAAGGGCAGAGGTCTTGCCCAGGTCGATGACAGACTGCTTGAATTCCAGACGACTCTTGCAGTAGATGCTCCTGATGATTATAAAAGAGGAGATATCATCCGCGCAGTATGCAATAATATGTCGAAGGCGTGGAAAGGCACAAAAGCCCGCGCTATACCTGTCATTCCGCATGATCCCACGCTGTCCGATCTCAGGGCACATGATGGATATGATGCAGCATCAAAAAGCACATCTCTTCTCCCGTATGCTTATATGCTTTCTGATGCATCAGTGTACAGTGTGGATCTCAGATATTCATACTGTTATACCATTCTCGGAAAGCAGCATACCGGCAAGACAAATATACTCAGACTGCTTATGGATGCTGCTTTTGCTAAAAATGGTAATATAGCTGTGTTTGAAAAAAGCACCCAATTGCTCAGACAGACTGCGGCAAAATACAATGCCCGGTATATTGATAACGATAAGGGTTTGTATGAATATCTGAAAAATGATCTTTCTGTCGAATTTGTAAAAAGAAACAAGATGAAACACGGCCTGCTTGAAAAGGGAATGACTGAAGATGAGATATTCGCAGTAATGAGCAAGGAAAAACCGGTATTCATATTTATCGACAATTTTGCAGAATTTATCAGATCCGCAGCCCATCCCGAGGAGGGTGCAGGTGAAATGGCAGGAATGCTCAATAATCTTTTTGCCAAAGGAAGCCTGCATAATATATATTTCTTCGCCTGCGTCAATACTGACGATTACGGTGCAATATCCACCTATCCGATGTACAGATCATTCGTTCAGTACAAATGCGGCATATTGCTCGGAGGAAATATTAATTCCCAGCGTGTATTTACATTCCAGAATATCAGCTTTAACGAAATGTCAAAGAGTATGAAACGTGGAATAGGACTTACACCGTCGTATGAAGATGAGTCGGCGGCTGTTAAGGTCATAATACCCCTTGTTGGGAGGGAGGATCTTTGATTTCGGTTATGCTTTACAGTCCGAATGAGGATGAACTGAACAGGATCCGTTACCAGTACCGGGAGGTGGCTGTAGGATTGAGCGATGATGATTGGGATATCTGCGCGGAAACAAATGATACAAGGCTGTACAGTGCAGTAGAAAAGACGGATACCATAGATTTTGCCTGTATAGATGTAACCTCCGTCTGTGGAATAAAACTTGCCGAAAGGATAAGGAAAAAATCCGATTTCTGTTCAATAGTTCTGATCTCGGATAAAAACATCTCACCGGTGCTGTATATAAAGCCTACTATTCGTGCAAGCTCTCTTTTGCTGCGGCCGCTTACGGATAAGCAGATCCATGATACGCTTTTTGAGGTTGCTGACGAATATTTTCGTGCTTATCTTGAAAAGGACAGCGATAGTTCATTCATTATGGAAAACCGTGACGGCAGACGTAAGATCCCCTACAGTCAGATATTCTATTTTGAATCAAGGAAAAAAAAGATATCCGTAAATACGGGAATGAACGAACTGGATTTCTACGATACCCTTGATAATCTTGAAAGCATACTGCCCGAAAACTTTATCCGCTGCCATAGAAGCTTTATCGTATCCGGCAGCAAAATAGCATCAGTTAAGCTTTCAAATAATACCATATGTCTGATAAACGGAAGTACAGTACCGGTTTCGAGAACCTACAAAAGCGCTCTGAGGGAGTTGATGAAATGAGTGCGCAGACATTTTATATTTTTTCTAATGCGGAGATCGCTCTGATGGCATATTCCCTTGGATTCAGGAAGATAGTGGGGTTTGAGCTTCCGGGCAACAGCTCTGATGAAGATGAAACTATACGGACACTGAACTTTCTTGTGAATAAGGGTATATATGAAAATACGGATAATACTTTTCACATGAAGGAACCGTTCCGATCTATGATAACGCAAATGTGCCGTTCACAGGAAATAATATGCGTGCACTACAGTGATGACAATAACTCCGATCTTTGCTGCTACCCTTCGGATCAGATCCTTGTATGCGAGCAATCGTCAGATTGCAGCAGGATAAAGATGAACCTTTGCAGTATCCAGGAGCTTAACGAAAGGATCATTTCCGGAGTTAAGACCGTAAAAAAAGGTGAACATTTATATCCAGAGGAACAACTGATATCCGAAACCGATGCATTTATCGAAAACGGAAAGCTTTCACCAAATTCAACAGCTTCGCTCTGGGTGGAAAAAAGAAATCTTGTATCCGGGAAACGAGCTGATCTGTTTTTGTTTGAAAAAGCCCTGAGCAGTTATCTTGTATGCAGAAGGGACGTCCATGCAGTAATGACCGGATCGTCCCCCGGAGAGATTACTGATTCTCTTATCGGATTATGGGAGATGGAATTATGATAGTGATAGAAGTATTTGCACCTGTGCTTGGGAAGCTCTATGATTTTAAAATAGATGAGTATGCCATGACAGGCGATATCAAGGAAGAAATATGTGTAATGATATGTCAGAAGGAGCAGCTGCCTCTGGCGGAAAATATGGACGAGCTTATGCTGTTCAGTCTGGATTCCAACAGGATGCTCAATGATGAAATATCATGCTATGATAATAATGTAAAAAACGGCGGTAGACTCATAATTGTGTGAATATACGCTGCCGAAAAAAATATATTTGAAAAAATATGTCGTTTATACCAAAAAACGTGTCGTTTGTCAATAATATATTACATAATGAGACGGATAGTATATAATAATATCAGTCGTAAGGAACGACAAAAAATAACAGGAGGGTCAAACAATGGCAGACATTAATATTAACTCATCAACGATCAGAACACAGGCAGAAACTCTGAGTACTCTGAATGTACAGTTCCAGTCACAGGTGAATCAGCTCAAGGAGTTGGAGGGTACATTGAATTCAAGCTGGGATGGCGAGGCTAATGACGCTTTCCATGCAGCTTTTGCATCAGATGTAGCTCAGATGGATAACTTCTACAAGGTTATTAATGATTACGTCGCTGTACTTACAAATATCGCATCGAGATATGAAGTAGCAGAGCAGAAGAATGCTGCAACAGCTACCAACAGATCTTACTGATAGAATAATCAAAGAAAGGATGAATATTAATGGCACAGATCGAATTAAAGCTTTCTACACAACAGCTATTAACCACAGCCTCAGAGTTTTCCTCAACAGGAAATTCAATCAGCAGCCTTACAGCTGATATGGTAAATATTTCTACAGCGCTGGCAGCCTGCTCCAGTGACTCAACAACGACCTTTATCAATAAGCTCAAGGCTCTCGAGCCAAGCATTCAGAAGATGAACCGTATGATCCAGGAGCACGTTACTGATCTCCAGGAGATCGCTAAGGAATACGAGACATCAGAATCTACGAGTGTTCAGGAGGCAGAGGCACTCCAGACAGATATCATTTCATAATTTAATATGTGATAGAAATATAACCTGCAGAAATAAGAGTGCAGCGCATCTATGCGCGCACTCTTTTGTAGGATTATAAGAAAAATGAGATTTATTGTTACTTTTTTTGAAAGAATGGTATTGGCGGTAAAAAGAGAGCCATCCCTATAAAGTGTGGGTAGAAAATCATCTTCCGGGCAGAGAAACTGACAGCCCGCCACATCGAAGCATGATCAATGAGATCAGGTTTTCAAT
>CADCGS010000037.1:0-11359 GCA_902801055.1 uncultured Ruminococcus sp.
CTCCGATTCGGATGATAATGATTTCTGCGTTGTTTTTGCCGCAATGGGCGTAAAAAATGACGTTGCGGATTATTTCCGCCGCAGCTTCGATGAAAGCGGCGTTCTTTCGAGGGTCGTAATGTTCCTCAACCTTGCAAACGACCCGATCATCGAGCGTACACTTACTCCGCGCTGCGCTCTTACAGCTGCGGAATACCTTGCATTTGAATGTAATAAACACGTCCTTGTAATTATGACCGATATGACCTCATATGCGGAGGCTCTGCGTGAGTTCTCCTCCTCCAAGGGCGAGATCCCCGGCAGAAAGGGCTTCCCGGGATATCTTTATTCCGACCTGGCGTCGCTTTACGAACGTGCGGGAATGGTAAAGGGCAGCACCGGCTCTGTAACACAGATACCGATACTGACCATGCCGAATGATGATATCACCCACCCGGTGCCTGACCTTACCGGATATATAACCGAGGGACAGATAGTTCTTGACCGTGCACTTGAGGGTCAGGGCATTTATCCGCCTGTATCGGTACTTCCCTCACTTTCACGTCTTATGAAGGACGGTATCGGTGAGGGCTATACAAGAAGCGACCACCAGCCTCTTGCAAACCAGCTTTTCGCGGCATATGCAAGGGTACAGGACGCCCGTTCTCTTGCGAGCGTTATCGGTGAGGAGGAGCTTTCCCCGATAGATAAGAAATATATCACCTTCGGCAAGCTCTTTGAGCAGTATTTTGTAAATCAGGGCTATACCGAAAACAGAACGGTCGAGCAAAGCATCGACCTCGGCTGGAAGCTTCTTTCCACACTGCCGCGCACCGAGCTTGACAGAGTAGACGACGCTCTGCTCGATCAGCATTATATAGAGGACGATGAGATATCCTTCGACGAATTCAGTCATGAAGGACAAAGCGAGAACTCTGCTGAGGACGAGGATTGATCACAGGAGGTGACGGACAATGGCAGTCGGAGCGGTTCCAACCAAGGGCAACCTGATCGCCTACAAAAAATCCCTTACGCTTGCCAGGACCGGCTATGAGCTGCTTGACAAGAAGCGTAATATCCTTGTGCGTGAAATGATGACGCTGATCGACAGGGCAAGCGAGATACAGGACAAGATAGATGTAACCTACAGCAAGGCTTATCTTGCATTGCAGAGGGCGAATATCTCAATGGGCTTCATTGACGATATCGCAAAGTCCGTACCGGAGGAAAATACCCTGAAGCTCAGCTACCGCAGTGTAATGGGCGTTGAGATACCTATTGTCACGATCGACAAGGATCAGGAGCCGGAGATCTGCTATGGCTTACAAATGACCTCACCGGCGCTTGATGAAGCATATGCGTGCTTCCGGGAGGTAAAGACACTTACGGCTGATCTTGCGGAGGTAGAAAACAGCGTATACCGTCTTGCGGATTCCATAAAGAAAACGCAGAAGAGAGCCAATGCGCTGAAAAATATAATGATCCCCCGTTTTGAGGAGGGAGTCAAGTTCATTTCCGAGGCTCTGGACGAGAAGGACAGGGAGGAATTCTCCCGCCTGAAGGTTATAAAGGCGCAGAAAGAGAAAAAAAGCAAAAAAGAAGAATAAATAAATTCAGCCGTTGTCGATCTGACAGCGGCTGATGTGATTTTATATTGACAAAAATGCTATCGGACAGAATATCCATACTGAAATAAACGGAAGGCGATAGTTATGTTAATAGGATTTCCGGCTTGTTTTTATCGGGGACGCGGGGACGGATATATTAATTCAAATGGTAACTGTCACGGTATGAAATCCGTCCATTCCCCGTCTTTGAGTATCTCGAAGCTGCCCCATTCGGGCTTTCCGGTATTGCGCCCCTTTATTCGTATCGGCAGAAATGCGTCATGCTGACAGTCGGGCAGAGGATCGTCGATATCTGTCCATCCGTTTTCGTCGGTCTTATCGTTCCATTCGTCGTACAGATCGCTGATATCGGTATAATACAGATCATATGAGGACATTACGGCGTCCTTGGCGCAGTATTCAAAAAGATATATCTCGTCGGGCGCGGTCTGATACAGCATTATTTTATAGATAAGCCCGGAATCACTGCACGGCAGCGGTTTTTTCAGATAAGCATATTTTCTCATAGGCATACCTCTGTTACATACAAAAGCGCGTTGTCATTCTTCCGTAATGGCATTGACGATAGCGTCTATATGTATTTTCATCGTATCAAGACACGGGAGCAGAGAAACACTGTCGTCAAGTATCAGCGGAAGTTCGGTACAGCCGAGTATGACTGCCTCCGCTTTGTTTTCGGTTTTCATTCTTGCGGTTATTTTCTGTAATGACGCTAAAGTGTCCGAGCGCTTTATGCCAAGCTCCAGCTCGGTGGATATTTTCTCGTTGATGAACTGCATTTCGGATCCTGTCGGTATGATGATCTCAATGCCGTTGTCTGTAAAGGGCTTTCTGTAAAATTCGCCTGTCATGGTAAAGATCGTGCCGAACAGGGCGAGTCTGTTATATCCGCGTTTTTTGCTGTCCTCAAGCGTCGCTTCGATTATGCTGATGAGCGGGATCGGCGACCGTTCCTTTAATCTGTCAAAAACGATATGCGGCGTATTTGCGGTCAGGGCGGCAAAATCCGCGCCGCACGAGGCTAAATTGTTTATCGCCTTCATCAGATATTCTGTCAGCTCATCATATTTCTGTTCGGAGCAAAGCTGCAATACCCTGAAAACGTTTACGCTTTCTATCGTCAGCTCAGGAAAGCTGCCGCAGCGCTTATGTACTCCGTATACGATATCGTGATAGTAGGGTATAGTCGATTCGGGTCCCATACCGCCGATTAGTCCTGCTTTTTTCATACTGATCCCTCCGGATAATTTTTTCCTTCCGGATTTATTTTAGCACAGGTATCCGGAAAAATCTATATATAAAAAAGATATAACAAAAAAAGGACTGTCGCTTTGACAGTCCTTGAATTATTTTTCCGGCTCCGATAATGTCATTCTTCATCATCAGTCACAGGATCCTTGCCTTCGATGATAGTATCTACTGCCTTGAGCAGCTCACGATATTTGACGAGCATGAAATCAAGATATTCCTTGCCCTTTTCGGTGATACTGTAGTAATTCCTTGTACGATGGCTCTCAGTTATTTCCTGAGAATATTCTTCCACATAGCCCTGCTGCTGTAATCTATAAAGCACCGGATATAGAAAATTCATCTTATAGGTGCTGTTACTTCGCTTTTCAAGCTCTTGCGACAGTTTATAAACATACATAGGTTTTTCATTCAACAGAAGTAATGTCATCATGGGACTGGTAGCTCTCTTGAAATAATCCTCAAAGGAGTTTTCGGAGCTTTTATTTGAAATTCTTCCCATAATATCACGGCCTTTCTCAAAGCTTTTTTCTTTATTAATATTATAATACCAAATTGAGGGAATGAAATCAATGTTTAAGAAAAAAAATATGGTATGATTATTATAATAATACATTATCAATAAATAAAAAATATAAAAACAATAGTCAAAAGGCGCATGGATACTATAGTTTTTAAATATCAAAAATTGTGACCATTATAGCCCCAGTATACAATTTCTTCGTATTTTGTGTATATTCTGTTTTTAGGAATATTTAATTCTACAGATATTATTTCCGTAATTTTTTCAGTAAGAGCATCATATTCCTGAGGAGATGCAGACCCGTATATCTTTATTTCGACAAAGGCACAGGGTGTATTGCCGTCTCCGGCAAAGTAAAGATGACTGTTTTCTTCAAAATTCACCATCAGCCAGCTTTCACTTTTTCCGCGGATAAGCGTTATCGCCTGACCGAGCTGCTGCTTTATGCTCAGCTCCTTATCCTGCGGGATGCTGACATTAGTTTTCGTGTTGATAAATGGCATAATAAACGACCTCTTTCTATAATTTTTTTCAGCCTGCGATATTTTCGATATTCCTTGTTGCCCTGTAATGACAAAGCATATAGCTTACGGTACAGAGTATCATAAGCAGGACGAATACCATAATTATTATAAGCAGCGTACCTATACCGGTGTATTTGTAGAGTAAATATGCTCCCGCGCATATTGCTCCCTCGGTGACTATCGCCATAGCCATATTGAAGAAGATATTGTAATTGCCGCGCAGGGCATTAAGCTCATCATCCCATATAAGCTTGGGATTTACGCTGTCCATATAGATACCGAAATATGATGAATAGGCTACCGACAAAAGGCTGAGCAGGCAGCAGAACAGCGTGAATATTATACCGGTATTGAGCCATAGGCAAACGCCGACAACGCACAAAAGCATACCCGTGCCGCTTATAATTATGCTTATCACAGCCTTTACATTTATCTGGGTAATATATGGTACGGGAATGTATTTCATAAAGAAGAAATGCTTTCCCTCGCGGGTTATGCCCGAGGAGGCTATGCAGTTTACTGCCGTAACGAGCACCGAAACGGCAGATATGCCGAGCATGAATTCGAGGATATTTTCCTCATTGCCGCTTTTGACCCCGTAAATAAATGCATCGAGGAAATGCGTCTGATTCTGGATAACATAGGCGAGATACAGGAAAACCGGACACATAAGGTTTATCATAACGCAGTTGGTGAAATATGCCGGGGTACGGAAAAGCAGGCGTATTTCCTTTTTGAAATAGGTCACGGAAACGCGGTGTCTCTTCATTCCGGAGGTGACGGCACCAACAGACCTCCCCTTTCCCCTGCCGCCCTGTCCAATGCCTACGACGCTCGGGAAATAAAGTATCTGTGCCGCACCCATGAATATTGCCACAGCCGCAGCATTTATCGCAAGATATATGACAAAATCGAGCAGACTTCCTGTACCCATTGAGCGCACAAGGAAGGGTACTGTCGGGAAAATGCAGTTCATTACGGAAAGCACGGGATTGTCTGATTTTGACAATGCGTCTATAAGCTTGTCAGTATCGAAGCCGCTGAGTGATATAAGATATATGATGCCGAAGATAACGAGGAAGGTGAAAACCCCGGTTATTTTGTTGACGGTATCCTTGTTTTTGATAAAGCGGGTAAAATACATCACAGCCATGCAGATTATCCCGCAGTATATCAGCGGCAGCACCGGCATGGTCAAGGTGCCGATTATGGCTATCACCCATGAATAAAACGGCATATTTCCGCCGAGGATATATCCGACAAGCGCGGCGATTATAACGAGACATTCCATAACGCTTTCACTGATAAGCGCCGCCGTAAATTTGGCGGAGATTATCTGATACGGTTTCAGCGGCAGAGGAAGCAGGTTTTCGATATCGCCGGAAAAATAGAATACGGAGAAGATAACATTCAGTCCGAAAATAAACGAAAATGCCGCGATAAGGTGCAAAAATATCTCCGCGCCGTTTTCGACCGTTCCAAGAGGAAGGAGGGCGCCGGTCATGGAATAGAGTATCACCCCTACGAAGAAGGTCATGGGAAGCATAATACCGAAGCCGGCGATAAATGCCATTACGATATAGAATATTTTATTTCTTTTCTTTTCCTTGTCGCTCGGTTCAACACCCTGTATGAGAGCCGAGACCAGTCTGAGATACATTTTCATTTTTCTGTCAGCTCCAGGAATATATTTTCGAGAGATTCATTCTTGTTTTCTTTTTCAAGCTCTGCAAGCGTACCGTCATAGAGGATATTACCCTTTTTGATGATAATGACCCTGTCGCAGAGCTTTTCAGCCACCTCGAGAACATGGGTGGAAAAGAATACGGCATTCCCCTTTTTGGTATGCTCACGCATAAGCTGTTTAAGCTCATATGCAGATTTCGGGTCAAGACCTATCATCGGTTCATCGAGTATCCATACCGGGGGATCATGCATCAGAGCGGCGATCACCATTATTTTCTGTCTCATACCGTGGGAGTAGCTTATCATCGGAGAACTGAGAGCCTCTGTTAGCCCGAATTTTTCCGCAAGCTCCGATACTCTTTTTTTTCTGTCGGTGTCGGATACCTTATAGATATCCCCGATCAGTTCAAGAAATTCATTACCCTTTAGTCTCAGGAACATATCAGGGTTATCCGCGATATATCCTATAGACTGTTTTACCTTGATCGGATCCTCGCGGATATTATATTTGTTCACGGTTATCTTACCCGAATCAGGGCGTATTATCCCGGTAAGCAGCTTCATCGTGGTGGTCTTGCCCGAGCCGTTAGGCCCGATAAAGCCGACGATCTCTCCGCCCTTGACATTAAAACTCACATCATCCAGTGCTCTTACTGTTTTATTGTATGTTTTAGTGACATTTTCAAATCTGATCATACTGTCTCCCTCAATTCCGATTCATTATAAATAAATATTATCATATTTTATCGAAAATTACAATAGAAATATCTGATATATATATAGTTTTGTGCAAAAATACAAATGACCGTCCCTTTTTTATCCGGGACGGTCTGTTGGAAACTATTGATTTTTTAAGGGATCAGATCATTTGGTAACTGTTACCTTGATAGAAGCTTCCTTGCCGTTGATATTATTTGGAACATATACCACAAGGTTTATATCCAGCTTTTTTTAGTTCGGTTTCTGTTGTATAAGCTATTTGTTTATTTTCATTACTTATTTTTTGTGCTGCACGACAATTTTCATTGCAGTGGTAAGTCATCGTGTTGTTATTCAATACAATTTTCTTACCATTACCTGATACTATTTTTTTTTAACAACCGTTACTTTGATGTTTGCTTCCTTGCCGTTGTAAAGTCTTACTGTGACATAAGCGGTGCCGGGCTTCATAGCCTTGAAATCGCCTGTCCAGTCGGTCTTTGTCATCTTTACAACAGATGAATTGCTGGAGCGGTATGATCTCTTGGCAGCGCCCGTGTTGTTCGGGAGTACTGCGCTTACGCTTGCTGTCTGACCAACCTGAAGAGTCATATTGCCCTTGTTGAGCTTGACGCTTGAGGGAGCTGCCTTGACGGTTACCTTACAGGTGGCTTCCTTGCCGTTGTAAAGTCTGACCGTAACGTATGCTGTACCGACCTTCATTGCCTGGATATCCCCCTGCCAGTCGGTTCTGTTCATCTTTACAACAGAGCTGTTGCTGCTGCGGAAGGTTCTCTTTGCAGCGCCTGTGCCTGTGGGGATACCGCAGCCGAGTGTATACTTTTCGCCTACACCGAGAGTAAGCATACCCTTGGTGATCGTTACCTTGGAAGGAACATTTTTTACAGTGATAGTGCAGCTTGCAGTCTTGCCGTTATAGAGCTTGACTGTTACCTTAGCTGTACCGGTCTTCATAGCCTTGAATTCACCTGTCCAGTTGGTCTTTGTCATCTTGATGACAGAGCTGTTGCTGGAGGAATAGGTTCTTGTAGCAGCTGCTGAATTAGCAGGGATAGAAGAGCCGAGTGAATATGTCTCGCCTACGCCGAGAACAAGGCTTGTCTTTGTCAGAGAAACCGATGAGGGAGCATTCTTGACTGTTACAGTGCAGGTAGCCTTTACGGAGCCAACTGTAGCTGTGATAGTAGCTGTACCGGTCTTCTTGCCGGTCACTGTGCCGCCTGATACGGTCGCAACTGAGGAATTGCTGGTCGTCCACTGAACATAGCTTGCGCCGGATGAAGGATCGGTAGTAGCTTTAAGCTTGATGGATTCGCCTACGCCGATAGCTGTGGAAGATCTGTCGAGCTTGATGCTCTTTACATTTGCGATGATCTTATAGCTCTTTGTGGATGTTCCTGTATAGCCGCCCATACCTACTACCTTTACGGTATATGAGCCGGGGTTCTTGCTGCTCTTGTTGGAATAGCTGAGTGTATAATCAGTATTTTCCTTGAGGGTTTTTGTTCCGTACTTGACTGTAACCTTCGGGGTCTGTACTTTGCCGTTTTCTGTGAAGGTAGTCTTATCGAGTACGATAGAGCAGGATGTGATCTTTACTCTGCTGAGAGCAGGAGTGAAGTTATCCTTCTTTTCTGCCTTACAAACGGAGCAGGTATAGAGTGTGTAGCCGTTCTCGTCATATGTGGGAGCGACGGTCTTTGGCTTCTGGTAGTTATGATCGCCGAGCGGAAGAGTTCTTTCCGTCTTGTATCCGCAGGTGCTGCAGGTGATCGTTGCGATACCTGTTTCCTTACAGGTAGGCTTCTTTGTGATTGCTTCTGTTGTAACCTTATGGCGGCAGAAGATCTCGAAGGACGTCATGACCGTTTTGGTATAATTGCCCTTGCCGGTGATAGTGACAGTTGCCTTTGTTGTATCGGTAGTGGGCTTTTTGTTGTTTGCAATGGTAACGGTGTAGTCAGTATCCTTGACAAGCGGCCAGCCGTTGTAATCAATTGAAAGCTCAGGAATGATGCCTGTTGACTTGTTCTGCTCGGTAAGCTCCTGAGGCTCGATCGGTGAAACTGATATATCGCTGTCATTGATGAGCTTCTGAGCGATCTTGAACTGTCTGGTAACGTCTTTTCCTGCATAGTGGCCGAGACCGGTGATAACGATATTGCCGGTTGCGCCTACTCTTGTGTTGTTGGAATATGCGAGAGTATAATCCTTGCCTTCGACAAGATTTACGACCTCTGAGTGGGTCATGCCAAGAATATCAGTAAATTCATATGTATAGCTGATAGTTACTGCGGGTTTATATTCTGTAACAAAGGGAGAATATGCTACAGAGCCTATCTCAATTTTGGAATTGCCGAGTGAATAGTCGATATTTACACGGCAGCTGTCAGTTTTGTTGCCTGATTTTGCGGTAACAATGACCTCACCGATCTTCTTTGCTGTGAGGGTACCCTTTTCGTCGATCGTAGCGATATCCTCATTATCAGTGGACCATGTGATCGCCGGACCGGATACGGTTGTATCCTTTTCATTTCTTACAGTAGCAGTAAATTTCTTGGTAGCAGTCATTTCCTTTGACAGAACGATGCTTGTTGTGGGTAATTCACCCGCCTCGCCCGGGGTAACGCCATTGATAACGATAGCTGATGTTGTGAAAGCTGTAAGCTCAACGGAGAGAGAATAATTTGATTTTGTGATCATTGTGATCTTAGCCTTACCGTTTCCTACTGCGGTAACATAGCCGGTGCTGTCGACCTTGAATGCCCCTTCGTTGCTGGATACCCAGTCTACAACATAGTCGTCATGATCGTGCGGATTGTTTGTCTCGATAACAAGATCCGCGGTAAGTGAAATAGTAGAGCCTACATTCATGTTTTTCGGGAAGGATGTGCTCTGTGTTTTTGCCTCAAGGATACTGCCCTTGGTAGCCTTCTTGAGGATCTCAAGATAGAAGGTCTTGCTGAGAGCCGGGTTTGCCTTGGAGCTTGCCTTAACGCGGACTATACCTCTTGCAAAGCCGGTAAGCTTGATAGAAGTACTTGTCTTTTCGTTGATAGTAACATAATCGCCGTTATTTTCGCCGTTGTCCAGAACGTCCCATACGATCTCGTCATCTGAACCGGAATTGTCGGCTGAAAGAAGTGCGCCGTTGACAGTGATCGGCTTCTGGTCATAGACAGAAATGGTCGAGCCTTCGTAAATTTCGGTTATAGTCGTACCTTCCGAAGTTGAAAGCTTGATATTAGCGGAAACCTTCTTCTCGTTGACAGTACAGGTGATATTTGCCTGAACGCCGGAGTTTACGGCTGTAGCGGTAATTGTTACTGTACCCTTCTTGATACCCTTGATAACAGCGGTCTGCTCATTTGAGAACGCGCCTGTTACGAGGGATTCAACTGTAGCTATCGAAGGATCTGAGGATGTCCATCTGATCTCTTCATCAGCATCGGTCGGGCTCATGATAGCCTTGACTGTAGTCTCGGCATCAACTCTTGTGGAAATGGTCTGTGCCTGGAAGCGGATGGAGGTAGCCTTTGTGAGGACCTTGATATTAGCTTCTGCACGAACATTTTCATTTTCACCGTAAACGATGATCTTAGCTTCGCCCTTGCCTACAGCCTTGATAAGACCCTTTTCATCAACGGTGATGACCTTCGGGTTGCTTGATTCCCAGCGGAAACTATCTGTCGCACCGGATTCATAGCCTGCGCCTGTATAGGTAGGAGTTGCTTTGTATTTAAGCTGGAGAGTATCGTCTACTTCGAGTGCCCCGGGATTATTGGTGATTTTAAGATCCTTTGCGGGGTTTTCCTTTACGATCGTTACGTGGATATATTTCGGAACTGTTTTGACCTTGAAGGTCTCTGTTTTCGGCTTGCCGTTTTCATCTATATATGTTAATTTCTTATCACCTATAGCTCCGGATCTCGATGATGTTTCGGTCGCCTTATATTTTACCATTACGGTGACCTCACCGTTTGACTTCGGTGTAAACAGACCGTTGGGGCTGATCTCAGCCTTTTTGGTAGCGCTCGGAGTTACCCCGGACTGACCTTCATAGGTGCCGCCCTCATATACGAACCACTCTACATCGTCAGTACAATCACTGGGCATCTTATCTGCGGCGAACTGATACTGATGGTTTGCTATTGCCATCATACCGACAGCATTTTTTTCGTTATTGTCGTTCAGCTCAAACTGTGATTTTTTACCGTTTGCGATGTTGTATACTTTCATATCCGTACCGGGCTGGTAGGTTACGACTGTAATGCTGCGGTAAACCTCACCGCTTGCGGTAGTAAAGGAAAGATGGCTCGTACCGGGTTTGAGTGCGACCCATGTTACCTTGCCATTGCTGTCTGACTTATTGTAGCCGCCGCTGACAGTAGCTGTAAGTGTTTGCTGTGATGCAGCGGGAGCGGTAAGGTATATATGCTTGCTTGCATCACCATCTGCAAAGCATCGTATCTCATCGTTTACGGCTACTCCGCTGTCATTGCTGGCTACGACCTTGATCGTTCTGTCGGTTATGCCGGCGGCGGCATCTGAGTTATCAACATACAGGATCGCATTGTCGCCGAGCTCTTTACCTTTTTCATCCAATATCTTGAGCTGTGTCGCAACATTGGATGCAGCATTTGCTTCTATCCCGGCGGGCATAATGGTAGTCACATAACCGGTAGCGCCGCAGGAAAGAAGAAGTGCTGCTGCTGAAAAAACGGCAAGGGCTTTTCTTGCTGTTCTTCTGGCATTTTCCATAATAATTCAGTCTCCTTTGTAATTATTTGAGTCCCGGAAAGTAAAAAATACATACAGCCTCGCCACCCTCCCATTCACAATAGTGTGAAAAGACAAAGCCGTCCGGGCATACTCTTTCAAATATATTTTATCATTATATTTTCTGTCCGTCAACTGATTTTTTCACCAATAATCATTTAATTATTATATTTAAGGCAACACCGCACAAAGAACGCCTTACGGCTTAGCACCACATCTGCTGCGCCCGAAGGAAGTGCCCTTGGGGTACTCTTTTTCCGTCATTCTGCACA
>CADCGS010000037.1:11447-16847 GCA_902801055.1 uncultured Ruminococcus sp.
TATTATCTGTCGGAATGATAATTGTTACCAAAACTAACACGGGAGCGCAGGCTCTGCGCCGGCGCATCTGCGGCACTATCTTTGTGCGGTATTGCCTTAGCAAAGAATGAAAGATCTGTCCGGACGGAGGAAACATGATTATACAGACAGTATATAATAATACTTACGGTATAAATGAAATTGCGGCAGATTATTGAATTATCCTGAAAAAATGATATAATAGATACATTAATGAAAATTGACAGGAGGACTTAATATGCAGAAGCATAACGGTGAGAAATTCTATATCACCACCCCAATCTATTATCCGTCGGGCAATCCCCATATCGGACATTGCTATACCACAACGGCGTGCGATTCCATCGCGCGATATAAAAGAATGCAGGGCTATGACGTCATGTTCCTTACCGGAACGGACGAGCATGGTCAGAAAATAGAGCAGAAGGCTGCCGAGAAGGGCATTACCCCGAAGGAATATGTTGATGAGATAGTCGAGGTATTCAAGTGTCTGTGGAGCCGGATGAACATAAGCTACGACAGATATATCCGCACAACCGACGATTATCATATCGAATCGGTACAGAAGATATTCAAGGATCTCTACGACAAGGGATACATCTACAAGGGTGAATACAAGGGCAAATACTGCACCCCCTGCGAAAGCTTCTGGACGGAAAGCCAGCTTGTTGACGGAAAATGCCCCGACTGCGGCAGACCCGTGACCGAGGCAAAGGAGGAGGCTTATTTCTTCAAAATGTCTCCGTTTGCAGACAGGATCGAAAAGCTCCTGACCGAGACAGATTATCTTCGTCCGAAAACAAGAGCAGTCGAGCTTGTGAACAATTTCATAAAGCCCGGACTGGAGGATCTTTGCGTTTCCCGTACAAGCTTCAAATGGGGTATCCCCGTAACATTTGACGAAAAGCACGTTGTATATGTATGGATAGATGCTCTGTCGAACTATATAACCGCGCTCGGCTATGCAAATTCAAGGTATGATGACTATGATAAATTCTGGCCCGCCGACGTCCATATGGTCGCAAAGGATATCATGCGTTTCCATGCGATAATCTGGCCGGCAATGCTGATGGCTCTTGACCTTCCGCTGCCTAAGCATTTAGCTGTGCACGGATGGATCAACTTCAACGGACAGAAAATGAGCAAATCTCTCGGAAATGTCGTTGACCCGCTTATGCTCAGCGACCGTTACGGCGAGGACGCGATCAGATACCATATCATGAGAGAAATGGCTCTTGGCGCAGACAGCTCATTCTCGAATGAGATAATGATAAACCGTATAAATTCCGACCTTGCGAACGGTCTCGGAAATCTTGTATCCCGCACCGTAGCTATGGCAGAGAAGTATTTCGGCGGCACTCTGCCGGAGGAGCAGCAGGCAGGAGAATTTGACGATGAGCTTATCGCCGCTGCGACAAGCCTGTCGGATATCGTTGACGGATATGTTGAACAGACACAGCTCAATAATGCACTTGCAGAGATATTCAAGGTAGTATCGCGTGCGAACAAATACATTGACGAGACAACTCCGTGGGTACTTGCAAAAGACGAAGCAAACAAGCCGCGTCTTGCTGCGGTTCTGTATAATCTTCTTGATACCATACGCATCATATCCACACTGCTGAGCGCATTCATGCCGACGACGATGCCGAAGGTATGGGAGCAGATCGGCGCCGGTGAAAATGATGTAAGCTATGACAACAGTGCATCCTTCGGAGTACTTCCGAAAAATGTAACGGTACACAAGGGAGAGATCATATTCCCGAGAATTGATGTTGACAAAGAGATAGAGGAGCTGAATTCCCTGATAAAAGCCTCAGCGCCTGCCGAAGAAAAGACCGAAGAGAAAAAGCCGGAGGGTCTTGCCATGATCGGGATCGAGGATTTCATGAAGGTAGAGCTGACTGCTGCGAAGGTAACAGCCTGTGAGCCGATAAAGAAGGCAAAGAAGCTTCTGAAGCTGACGCTTGATGACGGTTCAGGCAAGGAAAGGATCGTCGCAAGCGGTATTGCGAAATTCTATAAGCCCGAGGAGCTGACAGGACGGACGGTAATAGTCGTATCGAACCTGAAGCCTGCCGTACTGTGCGGAGTAGAGAGCAACGGAATGATACTTGCCGCAGACGACGGCGAAAACGTCAATGTCGTTTTCATTGACGGCGTTAAGCCCGGAAGCCGCATAAGATAAAATACCTCCTCCGGCGGCGGCGCAGTGCCTGCGCTCTCAATTCACGTAATCGTTCGCTCCGCTCACTCTGCACTCGCAAGGAAACTTTGTAACTCGCGGTCGTTACTTTATTGACAGGTGCAGCGGCGTGCCGCCCGTTAAAAAGGCCTGCAGGTCTGGGGCGCGGGTGTCCGGTGGACACCTCTCAGCCGCAGGCTGAGAAGCGCCGACCGATCCGGCAGGCGAGACCCGGCAGCCCAGCAGTGCGGGCACGCACCGGCAATGGAGCAACAGGAAAAACTTCTGAATATTTTTTCCCGTAAGTGAAAACTTGCGGGATATTTTTTCTGAAAAAATGAAAACAATGATAAATTCCGACACTTTTTTCATAATATTCTTTATTTCGGAACGCTGAGGGAACGGTCAGTGTTGTATAATATACGAACATCAAAAACAACGGACAGCATCTGTACCTTGCTGACCAAGGTCTGCGGAGGAATAAAGTGAAAAATAAATATTCAAAAAAGCACTGCCCTGAAAATATCCCGGAAAAATTCTCGGCGGTGCTTTATACAGATTACGATGAAAGCCTTGTGCTGAAAGACGCTGATGATGCTTTTCTCAGACTGTATGGCTGCAAAGCTGCGGATATTGGCAGTAATGTCTGTACCCTGCTGCCGCATGAGGAATATAAAAGACTCAAATATTACGCCGATTCCTGCCGAGGAAAAAAATTTACAATGCGCTACATTAAAACTTTCCCGGATATCCCGGATACGATGTGGAGCATTACAATAGATACCGGCTATCCTATTATGCACTGTAAAGGGAAACTCATCCTTGACGAACGCTGCCGTCTGCATACGAAAAAATACAGGATATTTTTTGCTTCGGCTGTATGCTCCGCTTCCCAGGAGGGCTTTCGCGCCGATATGTTCAGCGACGGAGACGGCTCCGTATTTGAAAGGCTGCTGTCTATGACCTCGGTGCGTATGCTTATGGAAAGATGTATCGGGTACGGCTGCGATGATTCCGTCCCGGAAATGGTCTATCTCCCGGGCAAGGGTCTGCGTCCTGTGGATATTTGTGCAGCTCCCTTTCTGTTCAGGGGTGAAAACAAGGTAATACTTACCGTCCGCGAAAAGGAACCGCCCGGTACTATCTATTCCGGGAACGAACCGGCTGTGCTGCTTGAAAGAGAGCTTATCGGCTGCGGTATCATAAGCGTCCGCAGCGGACGTTATTATTTTGAGGATACTAATCCCTGTCTTGCAAAAATGATCAGCAGCGGATCACTCAGACTTGACGATATTGTACATAGCTATCCGTTCCGCTCAGCTATGGAGGAGGGAATGTCCTGCTTCGGCAGGCTTGGCTCCGCGGACCCGGACAGCAAAAACATAATAAGCGTTATCCCTGTGCAGGATCAGGGCGCGGCTGTATGCGCCTCGGTATTTATCATTCCGGTAGACAGCTTTGATATGATGGATCGCACCATTCTGGAAAATCTTTCCGGGAGAGAATGTAATGTTCTCCGGCTTGCGGCTTCGGGGCTGAATACACGGGAGATCAGCAGCGCACTGAATGTTTCTGACGGTACGATCAAAAAGGAATTATGCTCCGCATATAAGAAGATCGGTGTGATAAATCGTATTCAGGCGATCCGGAAACTTTATCACCTCTGACGCGCCGAAAACGGACAAATCACAAATCACAAGATTTTTGTCATTACTCTCGAAAACTAACATTTGTTTTCTGCGATCAACACTTGTTTTCTGAAAAAAGCCGGAATAATTGGGAGTTTTTCAGTCACAATTATTTTTTAGATTTTTCAATTTTTATATTGACAAGTCAATTTTTGTATTTTATTATTGGATTAAAGGCAATGCAGCACAAATATAGTGCAGTAAAAGCACCGCCTGTTTTTATCGTCAGAATATGCAGAAAGAGCGCAGTCAGTCCAACGGTTTTCGGTCTGATATTGCATGACGACGGAATAATAACAACAAAGCACAATCTGCGGAAGCAGTGAATATGATACCAGACCATCTGGCGGCACTGCATGAAATAAGTCAGAAAAATCAAGGAGGATAAGAAATGATCGTCACGGTTTTCGGAAGAAGCTCCGTTCAGAATGAAACCACGCTGAAATATCTGCGGGCATGGGAGAAGCTTGATACGGTATGTTTTTCCGATGTTGGCAAGTGCATAGACTTTTTGTCAGAAAATGCCGTAGATATAATCATAATTTCTATTGACGAAACCGAAGGCATCCCGGAGGATCTTATAGATTACATCCGGAAAAGAAAACCACAGATCGTCACCTGTCTTATCGGCAGCGACGAAAGCCAGGCCAAGGAGATGTACCGGAACAGATGCGATTCATTCATACTGAGGCAGCATGAACAGCGGGATCTGGAGGAGCAGATGGATGACCTGATACTTCTGACGCAGCGCATCAAGCCGGTAAGGATCGTCACCTTCGGATGCTTTGATATATTTTACAACGGAAAGAGGATCAATTTCCGCAACAGAAAAGCAAAAGAGCTGCTTGCGCTGTGTATTGACCGACGTGGGCAGAAGGTCAGCATACCGGAGGCGGCAGACAGGCTGTGGGCTGACCATCCGTATGATGAAAAGGTAAAGGTAATGTACAGGAAGGCTGTAATGGAGCTTCGCAGCCGGTTCAGGGAAATCGGGCTTGAAAACTTTTTCTCAGCCGGCAGGGGCTACTGTTTCATAGACCCTGCCATGGCGAACTGTGACTACTACAATTTCCTTGAAGATCCCATGAACTGTATGATACTTTACAACGGTACATATATGTACGAATACTCATGGGCAGAGGAAACGCTTGCCGCCCTGGAGGCTCTGTACCACAGGGTCTGCGGAAAAACCATGATGGTTTAGGAAGTCTGCGGTATCAATACACTGAGGAAAATGCCGCCGGTGCGTGCCCGCACTGGGCAATTCGCGCCGGTCGCTCCACTTCGTTCCGCTCTGCACTCATACCGAACATTCACTACTCGCGGTCGTTACTTAATTAGCAGGCGCAGCTTTGACAGTGATGTATTGCAATTATATCCCATGTGTAACTATAATTTCAGGTTCATTGCTGTGTTCCGTTTCTGCCTTGCGGCAGAAAGATTGATGCGTGGAGGAACACGGCAAGGGGACGCCCTCTTTCCCAGGGCGTCCCCTCTTCAAAAACAGTC
>CADCGS010000038.1 GCA_902801055.1 uncultured Ruminococcus sp.
TCTCGCCTGCCGGCTCGGTCGGCGCTTCTCAGCCTGCGGCTGAGAGGTGTCCACCGGACACCCGCGCCCTCGCCAGGGAGCAAGCTCCCTGGACCCACGGTGCGTGCACCCCAAGGGTACTTCCTGCGGGCACGCACCCGGCGGGTTGACAAGCGAGGGGAAATTATATATAATATAGTCGGAAAATTATGGTCTGATATTCGGAGTGATACAGACTTTTTTATTTTACCAAAAACGGAACAGGAGAATGGTCAGAAATGGAATATGATTTCAGAAAAATCGAGCCAAAATGGCAGAAGATCTGGGAAGATAAAAAGCTTTTCAGCGCTGCGGATAAAAGCGATAAACCGAAATTCTACGGACTGGTAGAATTCCCGTACCCGAGCGGAGCCGGTATGCACGTGGGTCATATCAAGGCTTATGCCGGTCTGGAGGCAACCACAAGAAAACGCCGTATGGAAGGCTATAATGTGCTTTTTCCGATCGGCTTCGACGCTTTCGGTCTCCCGGCTGAAAACTATGCTATAAAAACAAATAAACATCCCCGTATAGTTACTGACGAAAATATCCACCACTTCACCCAGCAGATGAAGCGCGTTGGCTTTGGCTTCGACTGGGACAGGGTTATTGATACTACTGAGGAAAAATACTATAAATGGACTCAGTGGATATTCCTGAAAATGTTTGAAAATGGTCTCGTTTTCCGCGATAAGACTATGGTAAATTACTGCCCCTCCTGTAAGGTCGTGCTCTCTAATGAGGACAGCCAGGGCGGTAAGTGCGATATCTGTAAGAGCGATGTCGTTCAGAAGGCTAAGGAGGTCTGGTACCTCAGAATAACAAAATATGCCGATAAGCTCCTTCAGGGTCTGGAAGAGGTTGATTATCCCGAAAATATCAAGGCTCAGCAGAGAAACTGGATCGGACGCTCCGAGGGCGCTTTCGTGAGATTCGGCATCAGCGGAAGCGATGAGAAAATAAAAGTATATACTACCCGCCCGGATACGCTCTTCGGCGTTACCTTTATGGTAATGGCTCCCGAGCATCCGCTTATTGATAAGCTCTCCGACAGAATAAGCAATATGGATAAGGTCGCTGAGTACCGCGCTGAATGTGCAAAGAAAAGCGAATTTGAAAGAACTCAGCTCACTAAGAATAAGACCGGCGTAAGACTTGATGGCATCAGCGCTGTCAATCCCGTCAACGGTGAGGAAATTCCGATCTTCATAGCTGACTACGTTATGATGGGCTACGGTACAGGCGCTATTATGGCTGTTCCGGCTCATGACCAGAGAGACTACGATTTTGCAAAGGCATATAATGTTCCGATCCGCGAGGTCATCCTCGGCGGAGATATCTCAAAGGAGGCTTACAGCGGCGACGGTGAAATGGTTCATTCGTCCTTCCTTGACGGATATAAGGATAAAAAATCATCTATCGCAAGAATGATAGAGGAACTGCAAAAGACCGGCGACGGTGAGGCCGCAGTACAGTACAAGATGAAGGACTGGGCGTTCAACCGTCAGCGCTACTGGGGCGAGCCTATCCCGATAGTACACTGCCCGGACTGCGGCATGGTGGCTGTCCCCTATGAGGAGCTTCCGCTGCGCCTGCCCGAGGTCGAGGAATTCCGTCCCGGCGAAAACGGAGAATCTCCGCTTGCGCATATAGACAGCTTCGTAAACTGCAAATGCCCGAAATGCGGCAGGGATGCAAAGCGCGAGACCGATACAATGCCCCAGTGGGCAGGCTCGTCATGGTACTTCCTGCGCTATATCGACCCCCACAATGACGAATGTCTTGCCGACAAGGAAAAGCTCGATTACTGGATGCCCGTTGACTGGTACAACGGCGGTATGGAGCACGTTACAAGACATATGATATATTCACGCTTCTGGCACCATTTCCTGTATGATATCGGCGCGGTATCAACTCCCGAGCCGTACAAAAAGCGCACGGCTCAGGGTCTTATCCTCGGTCCGGACGGACAGAAGATGAGCAAATCCAAGGGAAATGTCGTTGACCCGCTGGAGATAGTTGATAATTACGGTGCTGATACACTGCGCACCTATGTTCTGTTCATGGGTGAATACGGTGCGGCTATCCCGTGGAGCGAAAGCTCGCTCAAAGGCTGCAAGCGTTTTCTCAACCGTATCGCTTCCCTTGCGGATACGGTAAAGGACGCAGACGTCAAGGCTCTTGACAGCAAGCTGCACAAGACTATAAAGAAGGTTTCCGACGATATCGAGGAAATGAAATACAATACTGCGATCGCGGCGCTCATGACCTTCCTCAATGATGCTGAGGCAGAGGGTTCTATAGGCAGAGAGCAGTACAAGACCTTCATCAAGCTGCTTTGTCCGTTTGCGCCGCATATTGCCGAGGAGCTTTGGAGCGTACTCGGCGGCGAGGGCTGCATTTCCGTTGCGCCGTGGCCTGTATATGACGAGGCTAAGCTCATAGACGATACGATAGATATCGGCGTACAGATCAACGGTAAATTCAGATCGACCGTTACTCTGCCTAACAACTGTGAAGAGGCTCAGGCTGTGGAGATAGCCAAGGCGAATGAGACTCTTGCTAAAGCGATGGAAGGCAAGAACATAGTCAAGGTGATCTACAAGGCTAACAAGATACTCAACTTCATTGTTAAATAAAAAAGGAGAAATAGAAAATGGATATAGTTTGTTTGGATTTAGAGGGTGTACTTGTACCCGAGATATGGATAGCTTTTTCTGAGGCAAGCGGAATCCCTGAGCTTAAAAGAACCACCCGTGACGAGCCTGATTATGACAAGCTCATGAGATGGCGTCTCGGCATACTGAAAGAGCACGGACTGGGACTGAAGGAGATACAGGACACTATCGCAAAGATAGACCCGCTGCCGGGCGCGAAGGAATTTCTTGATGAGCTGCGCAGTCTTACTCAGGTCATCATCATCAGCGATACCTTCACCCAGTTTGCAAAGCCGCTGATGGAAAAGCTCGGATATCCTACGATCTTCTGTAATTCTCTTGAGGTAGCAGACAGCGGCGAGATCACAGGCTTTAAGATGCGTATAGAGAATTCCAAATACAGCACCGTAAAGGCTTTGCAGTCGATAGGATACGAGACGATCGCAGCCGGCGACAGCTACAATGATCTTGGCATGATAAAGGCAAGCAAGGCAGGTTTCCTGTTCAGGAGCACTGACAAGATCAAGGCAGACAATCCGGAGCTTCAGGCATTTGAGGAATACAGCGATTTCCTTGCCGCTATCAAGAATGTACTGGAATGAGAAATAATGCATAATGAAAGAGGCGGCTCAGTGCCGCCTCTTTTTAGAGCCGTAAAAAAAGCCGCGGGAAACAGAACGCCGGCGTGCCGCCGGTGTCAGCTCGCGCCGGCGTGCCGCCGGTGTCAGTCGCGTAATCGTTCGCTCCGCTCACTCTGCACTCGTAAGAAAACTTTATTACCCGCGATCGTTATTTATTGTATACGATCTTTCCGTCTGCCCACGCCGGCGTGCCGCCGGTGTCAGCTCGCGCCGGCGTGCCGCCGGTGTCAGTTCGCGTAATCGTTCGCTCCGCTCACTCTGCACCCGAAAGGAAGCTTCGTAAGCCGCGATCGTCACTAAAGCCACGGGGAACAGAACGCCGGGGCGCCTACTAATTAAGTATAGACCGCGAGTAGTGAATGTTCGGTATGAGTGCAGAGCGGAACGGAGTGGAGCGAACCCCGCGAATTGACAGCGGAGGCACTCCGCCGCGAATTGCCCAGTGCGGGCACGCACCGCGAATTGACAGCGGAGGCACTCCGCCCGGAAGGCGGCAACGGAACACAATTACGAGCCTGCATTAACAAAAAAGCACCTACGGCTACTAAATATTAAGAGGGGATGTCCAATTAAATCGGGCATCCCCTTGTTGTGTTATTCTAAGAATTGATCGTTTTTGCTTGTGCGAAACTATAATGCAACGCTGACCGCATATTTTTTCAAATACCTATTTTATATGCCGAGAAATTATGCTATACTTATATATATATATACAGGCAAAAAACAAAATATGGAACAAGGGAGAGAAATCAGAATGAAAAAGAAAAGAAAAAATCTTAAAAAGCTCCTTTCTTTTGTGCTTTCAGCAGCTCTGACAGCCGGTACTGCGGCGACCGCCGCGCTTGTGACTTCGGCTTCGGGCGTCAATAACGCAGAACAGCGTATACTTGACGAGCTGAATACATCCGTAAGCCTTAACGGAAAGACCCGTACTATCCCTCTCAGATATATCGACCAGGCACGTTATTATTTTGATACCGTGACCTGCATCTCTGAAGAGGATGCGGATGTGATAATCGGAAAGATAGAGGAGGCAAAGTCCTATATCGAGGGAACCGGCGTTGATAATTTCAGCGACCTTTCCGACGAACAGCTTGACCATATCATGGGGATAGCAAACGAGGCATCATCCTCCTGCGGTATAGTGCTGAAATTCATCTTTGACAGGATGGGCGCGCAGCATCATCTTGATGTGGAATGTGAAAACGATTCTGCCGGCGAGGATGAGCGCATAAGCCTCAGCGATGAGGAAAGGACGATATCTGCCGAAGCTCAGGAGCAGATAAAGCAGGACCTCGGGATAACAGGATTTGAATTACAGAGTATCCCCGGCTCACCGGAGCTTTCCGACCCGGACGGCGACGGCGTGTGGACAGGCAGGGCTGTACTCAGGAATATCAGCAGCAGTATGATAACAGAGCTGACTTCCGGCGGGATAGCTACCGGGAAATACGGTATCTGCTTCCGTATCGCTGACAGCGGCAATGAAAGCCGTTACTGGGCGGAGTATGAATCCTCCGACGAGCGTACCTGCGGCAGCTCGACCGCCCTTTGCGCCGATGCAGGCGAGGGCGACAGCATAGTGCTCAATGTAAGGCTTGATACAACGAAGATATCACGCTATGCAGAAAAGACTGCCTCGGAACTTGGAAATGATGCATATACCCTCTGGGATACCTCCCTTTCGACAGAAAAATATGTTGAAACAGAAAGCATAGAGTTTGACAGGGATACACTTGCACTTGAAACAGGCTCATCCGATACGCTCAGCGTGAAATTCACACCGGAGGACAGCACCGATAAAAATGTGACATGGTCAAGCAGCGATGAATCGGTCGCTGTTGTTTCTGAGGGCATAGTACAGGCTGCAGCACCCGGACAGGCTGTTATCACCGCCGAAACGGAAAACGGCTTATTGGCTGAATGTACAGTAACCGTAACCGACCCCGTAAAGGAGGTTGAGGAGCTTGTGCTCAGCGAAAATAAGCTTTCGCTCCTCAAAGGAGAAACAGGCGTCCTTTCCGTCAGACTGATCCCGGAGGATGCTGACGACTGTACCGTTACATGGACAAGCAGCGATGAATCGGTCGCTGTGGCAGAGGACGGCGTTGTTACTGCAAAGGGCGAGGGTATGGCGCTTATTACTGCGACAGCTTCAAACGGCAAGGCTGCAAGCTGCTTTGTTACTGTAAAGGATACCGTAATTGATGTTGAAAATATAAGACTTGACAAAACCTCGATAGAGCTTGTCGAAGGAAAAACCGGAACGGTCAATGCATTTATCACTCCTGATAATGCATCCGACAAGACGGTCATCTGGACAAGCAGCAATTCACAGACGGCTTCGGTTTCCGGCGGAAAAATCACCGCGCTCAGAGCCGGCAAGGCTATCATAACCGCGACTGCTTCCAATGGCAAGGCAGCAAGCTGCTTTGTTACCGTAAAAGAAAATATCGTCCCCGTAAGCGAGGTACGCATAACCTCCGGCTCCTCTGCGGTTGAAGCAGGAAAGAAGATCACGCTGAAGGCATCTGTCTATCCCTCCGATGCTGACGATAAGAGCATCACCTGGAGCAGCAGCAATAATAAGGTCGCAACAGTCTCCGGCGGTACGGTCACCGGCGTTTCAGCGGGAACCGTAACGATAACAGCAGCGGCTTCAAATGGTATATCCGGAACATATACACTCACCGTTAAGCCTGCATATGTTAATGTAACGGGTGTGAATATCAGCAAGACATCCATTACGCTTGCTCCGGGTGCGTCAGCTGCGCTTACGGCATCCGTTCTGCCGGCAAACGCTTCAAACAAGACTATCACATGGAAAAGCAGCAATACAAAGATCGTTACCGTGAATAACGGAAAGATCACCGCTGCTGCCGTCGGTACAGCGACAGTATATGCGGCTGCATCAAACGGCAAAAGCGCATCCTGTGCCGTGACAGTAAAACAGCCGTATGCAGAAGTTACAGGCATCGGTATCCCCAAGTCCCTGACAATGACAAAGGGTGACAAGAAATTCCTTTCCCCGGTCATTACTCCCTCCAATGCTGCGGATAAGACCGTATCCTGGACAAGCAGCAACGCAAATGTTGCTTCGGTATCCGGAGGAAATGTTACGGCAAAATCGGCAGGTACAGCGGTCATCACTGCCAGGACCAAAAACGGAAAAAGCTCATCCTGCACCGTTACGGTAAATAATCCGGTCATCCAGCCGACAGGCATAACATTGAGCAAGACCTCGGTTACTCTTAACAAGGGCGGCAATACGGTACTGACAGCGACTGTTGCTCCGGGAAATGCCACAAATAAAAACGTGACATGGAGATCCTACAATACCTCCAAGGCGACTGTAAGCAACGGAAAGATCACCGCTGTCGGGCTTGGAAAAACTACCATTGTTGCATCAACCTCAAACGGAAAAACAGCTAAATGTATCGTTACGATAAATGACCCCACCGTATATGCATCGGGAATAAAGCTGAACAGAAATTCCCTTGTGCTCGGCAAGGGCGAATCCTACACTGTAAAAGCAACAGTTAATCCTGCAAATACAACCAATAAGACTGTTACATGGGTATCCGGAAATACAAAGGTCGCTACCGTTTCCGGCGGTGTTATCAAGGCGGTAAACAACGGCACCACTACGATCACAGCACGCACATCAAACGGAAAGACTGCTTCTTGCCAGATAACCGTAAAGAATGCACCCTCCAGGATAACCATTTCACAGGGTGTGCTTACGCTCGGCGTCGGAGAAACATATAAGCTCAGCGCATCTATAGACAAAAATGCGTTCTGCTCGCAGCGTACATTCCGTTCGAGCAACAGCAGCATTATAAAAATGACGCGCAGCAGCTGGCAGGGCGAATTCAAAGCTCTCAAGCCCGGTGTGGCATATGTAACAGTGCGCACATATAACGGCAAAGAAAGCACCTGTAAGGTAACAGTAAAGGCTGCTCCGACACAGGTCGCACTGAATAAGGGCGTTGTCTATATGAAAGCAGGACAGAGATCCTCCGTCAGCGCTGTCATAGCCGTATATTCGGGATGTGCTTCACGTACTTTCCGTACAAGCGACAGCAGCGTCATAAAAATGACAAGGACAAACTGGCAGGGTGAATTCACTGCATTGAAAAAGGGCACAGCTTATGTAACTGTACGCACCTATAATGGCAAGGAAGCATCATGCAAGGTAATAGTAAGCTGACAATATAATATTAAATACAAAAGGGGCTGCCGCAGAGAAAATTGCGGCAGCCCGTTTTATTGCTGTATACCGTATCAAGGCAGCTTGGCTTCTATCTTTTCAGCCGCTGCTGCTGCATCCTCATTGATGATGCTTTCGATCCTGCCTTCGTCACAGGCTTTTGCAGCTGCCGGGTCTATCGGCAGACGTGCAAGGATATCAAGACCGTATTCCTTTGCTGCATTTTCAAGCTTGCTTTCGCCGAACGGATAATGCTTCTTTCCGCAGTCGGGACATACAAAACAGCTCATATTCTCGATAACGCCGAGGATAGGAATATTCATCATCTGAGCCATTTTTACTGCCTTTTCGACTATCATCGAAACAAGCTCCTGAGGGGAGGTGACGATGATTATGCCGTCAAGCGGGAGTGACTGGAATACCGTAAGCGGTACATCGCCTGTTCCGGGAGGCATATCGACAAACATATAATCAATATTATCCCAGAAAACATCGCTCCAGAACTGCTTTACCGTTCCGGCAAGAACCGGTCCGCGCCATACTACCGGGTCGGTATCGTGCTCTAAAAGAAGGTTGAGCGACATTACATCTATACCGCCGTGTGTTTTAACGGGAAGTATGCCGTTATCGCTGCCGTAGGCGCGCTCATTCAGCCCGAAAGCCTTGGGGATGGACGGACCTGTGATATCGGCGTCGAGGATAGCAGTGCGGTAGCCCTTTCTGCTGAACATTACAGCCATGAGGGAGGTCACGATGGATTTGCCGACGCCGCCCTTTCCGCTTACTACGCCGATAACGCGGCGCACGGAGCTTGCGTCGTTCAGCTTATCGTGCATATCCCCGGGTTTCTGACCCTCGCGTGAGGAACAGGCAGCTCCGCACGTTTCGCAATTGTGTGTACATTCTTCTGACATGATCTTTTTCTCCTTTTTATTATTATTTAAGCCGATAATGAAAAACATTATGTATTCTTATTTTCTGTCGGCTTTGAATAATTATTAATTATTTTTGAATTTTGGTACAGTTATCATCCCTTATATAGTAGGTATTAAATAATCCACTTTCACTTATAGTAGTTGTATCCCCAGTATAATCATCTCTATAAAGTGTTGCCCCCGAACTGGTTGTACCTATAGGACGTAAAACATGACCGTCTGCATCCTTAATTGTATCATCAATTGCCATCCCACCCAACATATAACGTACTATAATGACTCCTATAATAATAATAGATAGCCCTATTGAAACCAAGAGAACACCATAAAATACCGTATGAGTAAACACCATCAATCCATTTAATAATATAAAAAATAGACTTCCGCCGACAACTCCTTGATCTCTTATAGACATAAAAAGAGTAATAAGTGAAAAAAGGATTGCCAAAGAAACTACCGATATCAATATGATGGTTCCATACTCTTTTAAATTAACACTTATGAGTTTTATTTTTACATTTTTATTATTAATATTTATATAAAGCGTTACCATGCATAAGGTGAGAAATGTCAGTATGATTTCAGAAATAAAATGTGAATTTTTAAGTACCTTGTCGGATTCTTTTGCTTTCTTTTTCGAATATTTATACAGTAGATATAATAGAATTGTTATCAACGAAAAAAACATAAAAATCCCGACTGATATTAAACCCAATTTAACAGCCATGGTTAAATCTGCATAATTACTATACAATGATATTATAAATTCTACTATAAAAGTATAAACACTAATTGACAAGTTAAAGAAATCATTAGAAATTTCGTGAATAAATGTAAAAGGAGAAGGAGGGAAAGTATTATCATAAAAAAATATTGGGATTTCTACAACAAATGAAATCAATAAAAATAGTATTGCAAGCATAGTGATCTCAAATGGTACGAAAAACACTTTTGCAGGACTTTTTCTAATATCAGAAATTACTTCTGACACTATATTCCAATTTAATATAACTTTCATTAAAAATAATTCCAATGCTATACAAACAATCACACCGAAAACTAATAATACATATGCCATCATTTTTCTCCTTTTTCTTATGATTTCAGCCGATAATGAAAAACATTATGTATTCTTATTTTCTGTCGGCTTTGAAAAATTATTAATTGTCTTCACTTGTGGTTTCTTCGGAAGCGGCTTCGGTTTCGGCTTCTTCTGCTTCAGCTTCAGTTTCGGTTTCAGCTTCAGTTTCGGTTTCAGCTTCTTCTGTATCGTCAAGCTCATCCGGCTCAAAGCTGTCCGGGAGTTTTGCTTTTTCAGCGGCGGGGATTTCCTGCTCATATCCGCTGAGGAAGGTATAGGGGATACCGTAGCCGAGAGCAACGGCGGCGAGCAGAACGATCTCGCTGTGTCCCTCCAGGGTCATCGGGAACGGCAGACCCGGGGCAATGCTTGCAAGGATAATATAGAGCGCAGGAAGGTCAAGAATAATGAGTGTTGCAGGTGAAAAGCGCTTTATCTGTTTGCCGTCGCCGACGCGGGTAGCGTAGAAGAGCACCAGACCGAATACCGCGAATACAGCGGCAGTCAGCAGGGTCTTCAATGTATCGTTTGTTTTTGTGGAATCCTTGATGATCCCTGTGAAGAAGTAGGAGCATATAACGAAGGCTATTACAAGGAAAGCCGAGAATATAAGTCCTGAGATATCATTCTTTTTTTTCATTTTTTCATTCCTCCGATCATTTCTTTTTTGCTGCAAGGCAGAGCCAGCCCTTTTCCTCATACTGCTCTGTTATTTCGAGGGCATCGGGCAGGGCAGAGATAACATCGTCAAGGCGGCTGTCGATAATGCCGCTCATTATATAAATGCTGCTGCTGTTCATATGGGAGATGATATCGGGTGAAAGGGCGATGATGGCATCGGCGACGATATTTGCGGTAATTATATCGTAGCACCCGTCAGCCTTGTCCGCAAGGTTGCCCTTTACGGCGGTATAGCGGTCTTCGACGCTGTTGAGCCTTGCGTTATCGAGCGAAGCCTTTACAGCCATTTCGTCGATATCTATCCCGAGTGCGCTTTTTGCGCCGAGAAGAAGAGCGGCGACCGAAAGTATACCGCTGCCGCAGCCCACGTCAAGCATTGTACAGCCGGGGGATACATATTTTTCGAGAGTCTCAAGGCATAGCCTTGTTGTTTCATGAGCGCCGGTACCGAAGGCGAGACCGGGGTCGAGGTTCAGCACCGTTCTGCCGTCCGGGTCGAAATCATCGCGCCAGACGGGGCGGATGAGGAGTTTTTCTCCGACGGGGAGGGGATCGAAATATTTTTTCCAGCTTTCAAGGCAGCTTTCCACATCGCAGGAGGCGGAGCTGATCTCATGCTCTATCCCGAGAGCGTTCAGCCTTTCACGCAGGAAAGAGACAGCCTCAGCGGGGTTGTCCTCAGGGCTGATGAAAATATGTATTTTACCGTGTGTGCGATCCTGTCTGAGCAGATCCTCATCAATGAGGTCTATCCTTGCGATCTCAAGGACTTCCTCTTCAAGTGAGGAATAATCCTCGACCCAGATACCATACGGCACAGTCATCTGGGCGATATCTCCTGCAACAGAGGTATCGGCAGCAGGTACGGTTATGATTATTTCCGTCCAATCCATTTTTCATTTCCTTTCATTAAAAAGTAATATCTTTATTATAATCCAAAGTTGCGGAAAAAACAAGAGAATTAATTAGCCGGCGTGCCCGCACTGCTGGGCTGCCGCCGGCGTGCCGCCGGTGTTGGGCTGCTGCCCAAACCTGCCCGGGGCTGCTCGCCCCGGACCCCCGCCAGGGAGCAAGCTCCCTGGACCCTTGCACTTCGTGCAATTCGCGTAATCGTTCGCTCCGCTCACTC
>CADCGS010000039.1 GCA_902801055.1 uncultured Ruminococcus sp.
TCTCGCCTGCCGGCTCGGTCGGCGCTTCTCAGCCTGCGGCTGAGAGGTGTCCACCGGACACCCGCGCCCTCGCCAGGGAGCAAGCTCCCTGGACCCACGCGCTTACGCGCTATTCGCGTAATCGTTCGCTCCGCCGGCGTGCCGCCGGCGCTCCGCTCACTCTGCACTCGTTAGGAAGCTTTGTAACCCGCGCCCGGAGTTAAAGCCACGGGGAACAGAACGCCGGCGCACCTGTCAATAAAGTAAAGACCGCGACCGGCGTGCCGCCGGTGTCAATTCACGTAATCGTTCGCTCCGCTCACTCTGCACTCGCAAGGAAACTTTATTATCCGCGATCGGTGTGCCTGAAATGATAGTTACGCATGGGATATACTTACAATGCATCACTGTCAAAGCCGCACCTGTCATAAAGTATAGACCGCACGCACCGGCACGCCGGCACTCCACATTTATAGAAGGCGCCGGAGTTGGTATAAATATTATATTATAGTATAGTGAGTTCTTTAGAGAGGGTTGCAAGATTTATGCAGCCCTCCGACGTAACGGTGACCATATCCTCGATACGTACCCCGAATTCTCCGGGAAGATATACGCCCGGCTCAACGGTTATCACCATCCCGCTTTCCAGAGCTTTTTCATTTTTCGAGGAAACAAAGGGCTGTTCGTGTATTTCAAGCCCTACGCCATGACCGGTGGAATGTCCGAAGCAGCCCTCAAAGCCTGCATGATATATGTATTCTCGCGCAGCCTTATCTACGTCACAGCACCGTACACCCGCCTTTACAGCATCAAGAGCAAGCTGCTGTGCCTGCTTCACGACACTGTATATGCGTTTTTGCTTATCGTTTACATATCCGTATGCATATGTCCGCGTCATATCACTGTGATATCCGCGGTACAGCGCCCCTATGTCAAAGGTGATGAAATCGCCCGGTCTGATCCGGTTCTCGCCCGGAACGCCGTGAGGCATGGAGGTCTTTTGACCGGCTATGACTATAAGGTCAAAGGATATCCCGTCCGCACCAAGCTTTCTCATCCTGTATTCAAGCTCAAGAGCAAGATCCCGCTCCGCTACACCCTCCCTGACAAGCTTCAGCGTATCCTTCAGCGCCTGCTCGGTGATGCGCTGGGCGGTTATTATCTTTTCCGTTTCATGAGCTGTCTTGATGATACGCAGCTTTGAAATGCATCTGTCCGCATCATCACTGCGTATCCCCTCTGCGCCGCATTTCGTGAGTATTTCGTCTATCCTTGCCGCCTGGCTGAGCGTAAAGGCTGAACCCTCATACAGCAGAGACTTTACATTTTCCTTTTGCAGCACCGCAGCGAATTCTTTTCCGAAATCGCTGAACGATATGACCTCACAGCCGGCTGCGATACTCTTTGCTGCCTCGGCATAACGGAAATCCACGAAAAGATATGCATTATTTCTTGTGACGAGAAGATATCCCGCAGATGATACGAACCCGGTAAAATATCTCCTGTTTTCTCCGGAGATGATCAGCGCCGCATCCGCCTGCCCGGGCAGCATTGCCGCAAGCATACCAAGGGAAGAATTCATTTTGCGTCACTTCTCTCTCCCGCGTCATTTTCAGCAAGGCGCATCATGAGGGCTTTCAGTCCGAGATAATAGCTGACCTTTCCGAAGCCCGCGATAGTTCCGATGCATACCGGGGATATCACGGATCTCCTCCGGAATTCCTCTCTTGCGCCTATATTTGACATATGCGTTTCGACTGTAGGGATGTGAACGGCAGAAATGGCATCTGTCAGCGCGTAGCTGTAATGCGTAAGCGCACCGGCGTTTATCATGATACCGTCTGTATTTCCGTAAGCCTCATGTATCCTGTCGATTATTGCGCCCTCGTGGTTCGACTGGAATATTTCCAGCTCTATCCCCATTTCCTCCGCCCATGCACGCACATCATTGTTTATGCTTTCGGCGGTCTGCTTACCATAGGTATTCACATCCCTGATACCCACCATATTAAGGTTGGGGCCGAGTATAAATAGTATCCTTTTCATTGTCTCACTCCCTGCTGCGTACATTGTATTCTATGCGCAGATTTCTCTTTTTCAGTTCTCCATCCGCGCTGTTTATAAAATCCTTGATATATTCCGGATACTGATATCTGAATTCTATCTGTATCAGAAATGAAGAAAAAGCCCTGTCGCCGAATTGTCTGCGCCATCCCATTGAATCTATGAAGCGTATGTATGAATTCAGCTTTTTCTGAAGCAGAGAAAGATGCTCCGTCTGCGCCATCGCCCATGTCACCTGGTCGATGATAAGCAAAACAAGCTCATCCTCATTTTCTGCCATTGCGTCTATGGTACCGGTCTCTCTCACTGACATATTTCTCGCCCCTTTTCATGATTTTCAGATCACTTCGTATTTTTCTTTCCATCCTGCGTCTCAGCCATATGGAGAAGCCTTTTTCCTCCGACTGCGGACAGAGAAGTATTGATCTCATCCCGGCAGCATTTGCTCCGAGAATATCGGTATATATCTGATCGCCGATAACGACCACGGATTTCGGCTTTTCACAAAGCTTCTTTTTTGCCCGGTTGAATCCGAACGGAAAGGGTTTAAGGCTCATGGCAACACAGTCCAGCCCGACGGATTCAGAAAAAGGACGTATCCTCTTGTGAAAATTGTTCGAGCATATCACGACTGAAAAGCCTGCCGCCTTTATTTCGTCTATCCACTGCTGCACTCCCTCGTAGGGGGTCTTATCGGACGGCGGGGCAAGTGTATTGTCAACATCCAGAAGGATAGCGTCTATTTTCATATCATGAAGCAGCTCAGGGGTTATATCCGTCACCTTATCAAGAGCAACGGTAGGTTTTAGCAAGGGCATATTTTTCCTCCCGAATATACAAAAAAGGATATTCCCGAAGCGCACTGTAAAAAGCATCCGCTAAAGGAAATATCCCCTTATTTCTGTGTACAATTATTTATTATTTGTACTTGCGCTTACGAGCAGCTTCAGATTTCTTCTTACGCTTTACAGAAGGCTTCTCGTATGCCTCTCTTTTGCGAACCTCAGCGATAACGCCGGCTCTTGCACACTGCTTTTTAAATCTTCTGAGTGCGCTCTCGAGAGATTCATTATCCTTAATTCTGATTTCTGCCATTTATCTTCCCTCCCATCCGCCAAAAGGCAGGGGTTTGTGTCATTACGATACCTATATATTATACATTAAGGCAATACTCTTTGTCAACACAAAAATGCAATAAATTTCAGCAGAAAGCGCTGTACATACTATACAAAAATCAGCGTTAAAAAATATAAAAAATCACAGTAATTTCATACTATACCCTTTTTCTCGGCGGCGGCGCCGGCGTGCCGCCGGTGTCAGTTCGCGTAATCGTTCGCTACGCTCACTCTGCACTCGTAAGAAAACTTTATTACCCGCGATCGTAATTTATTGTATACGCTCTTTCCGTCTGCCTGCGGTGCGTGCCGCACCTGTCAATAAAGTAAAGACCGCGCCGGCGTGCCGCCGGCGGCAATATCTTTGTGAGGTATCGCCTTTGCTCAGTCCAGGCTTACCTCTTCGCCGTCCTCCCAGAGCCTTTCGAGATTATAATATTCTCTTGCGTCCTCAGAGAAAACGTGAACTATTACATCAATATAGTCAAGCAGTATCCATGTATCATTACGCTGACCCTCCACGCTGCTGACGGAAATACCGTTATTGTCGAGCTGATATTCGACCTCATCCGCGAGAGCCTTTACATGGGTATTTGACGTACCTGTCGCGATGACGAAATAATCTGCGATAGATGAAATATCCCTTATTTTTATTATTTTGATATCAAGACCTTTTTTGCTGTCAAGAGCCTTGGCAGCGAGCTTTGCTGTCTGTAACGAATCCATTGATTTATCTCCTTTTTTATCATTTCTTTTTTGCAAACTTCATAGCCGCGACCTCATTATATGCTGCAAAGGTATCCGGAGCGATAGTCTGTCTGCGCTCAGCGAGGTCAGCGATAGTAAAGCTGATACCCTCGAGCATAGCCTCTTCAAGGCTTTTGTCGGCAGCCTTTCTCATAAGGTCAACGCCGTCATAATCACGTTCTGCGGAGGTAAAATCCGCGATGAACAGAACCTTTTCAAGCAGCGACATACCTGCCCTGCCGGTGGTATGGTATCTGATGGCATTGATTATATCCGGGTCGGTGATCCCCAGTTCCACCTGAACGAAGGCGCTTCCGGAGATCGCGTGCCAGAGCTTATGGCTGCACCGTTCAAGATCGCTGAGAGTAATGCCTGCCCTTTCGATCAGATCCATCTGCTCCTGCTCGGGGGTTTCCTTAGTCGCGTCATGCAGTATACCCGCAAGCTCTGCTTTTTCCACGTCCGCGCCGTATTTTTTTGCAAGCCTGACAGCCTCCCTGGCAACATTTTTTGAATGTTTGAACCTTGCAGCCTTCATACGCCCGCTGATTATCGTTTCATAATCCTTCATATTCATTCTCTGTTCCTCCGTTTCTTTTTTACTCTGCACGTTATCCTCAACCGGAGACTTAAGGCAATACCGCACAAAGATAGTGCCGCAGATGCGCCGTCTATTTTTTCGTCAGAATGTGCAAAACGAGCGCAGTTAACCTGACGGTTATCAAGCGGTCTTTGTGCGGTGTTGCCTTAAAGGTAAAGCCCGTGCCTGTGTATATAATCCGAGACTGCGCCCGGCACAAGGGAGCTTATGTCCTGACCGCGTGCAATACGCTCACGTATTTCAGTGGATGAAACTGTCATAACACCGGCATCAAGGATCTCTGTCCTTGCACCAAGCGTATGCAGAAACTCCGCCTGCCTTTCAAGATCGGCAATATCATCATCGTTCCTCGGTACACCGCAGACCGTTGCAAGACGGAAAATGATCTCCGGATTTTTCCACTGATGTATAGACATGAACATATCAGCCCCGGTGATAAGATACAGCTCATCCTCCGGGTAAAGCCCGGCAAGCTGTCCGAGGGTCATATAGGTGTAGCTTGCACCCTGACGGCGTATCTCGATATCGCTCACCTCATAGCCTTCCTCTCCTGCAAATGCAAGTCGGCACATTTCAAGCCTTTGCTCCGGTGTAACAGAGGTTTTTTTTATCTTGTGCGGAGGAATGAAGGTCGGTACGATAAGCACCCGGTCAAGCCCCAGCTTTCCCGTAAAGGCGTGCGCAAGGCTTACGTGACCGCTGTGTATCGGGTCAAAGCTGCCGCCGAACATTGCTGTTTTCATACGTATTTCCCCTTCAACGCTTTTTTCTTGCTTTGGGAAGTTCTATCTTCGGCTGTTCGCTGTTGCGGCGGAAAAGCACGAATTTTGAACCGATGACCTGCACGACCTCACATTTCGTCCCTGCCGCAATAAGCTCAGCAGCTTCGCGCGGAGATATATCCGCTGTTTCCAGCACCTTGCCTTTGACAAGTTCTCTTGCTGTCAGCGCGTCGTCCGCCTGTTTTATTATCTGGTCGCTCATTCCGCCCTTGCCTACCATAACGATGGTATCAATATTTGAAGCCAGTGAGCGAAGAAAGGCTCTTTGTTTACTTGTAAGCATAGTTTACTCCTTGTGATTAAGTCTGTTTGTCAGCTTTTCGCTGAGTTCCTTCAGCGCTCTGCCGCGGTGGCTGATGGCGTCCTTCTGGTTATCGGTCAGCTCTGCGAAGGTCTTATTGCCCTCGACAAAGAATATCGGGTCATATCCGAAGCCGTTATTGCCTCTCGGAGCATAGCCGATGGTCCCGTCACAGCGTCCCTCGGCAAACAGCGTCTCTCCGTCCCTGAAACAGCAGCATATCGCACATTCAAAATGAGCGCTGCGGTCGTCATTATCCGTTCCGATAAGCTCGGATATAAGCTTATTTATCTTATTCTCATCCGTATCGGAATACCTTGCGGAATATACCCCCGGTCTCCCCCCGAGAGCATCAACACATAGCCCGGAATCGTCCGCTATTGCGGAATATCCGGTCTTTTCCATCGCGGCTCTCGCCTTGATCTCCGCATTTTTACGGAAGGTCTGTCCGGTCTCCTCTACATCATCAAGGCTTATCCCCAGCTCAGCCGGAGTATGCGCGGTTATCCCCAGAGGATTCAGTATCCTCCTCAGCTCCTCAACCTTTTTCTTATTATTCGATGCTATAACAAATATCATTTTCATACCTCATTTCCGGTCCGGATCACTGCCCGTTATCTCCGCTTCTCCACTGTTTCAGCCAGTCATCATCCTCGCCGCCGGAGGCATTATCCTCCGATGCAGGCGCTGTGTTCCAGTTGTATTTTGATCTTGCCCTTTCTTTTCTTTCTGCCGCGCGTTTGAGCTGTTCTTCCTTTTCCTTTTCAGCAGCTATGCGAGCCTGTTCCTTTGCTGTATTTTCGGCTTCCTCGTCCTTTTCTTCCTCCTGCCTCTGCTTTTCAGCCTCGGCTTCGGCATCTATCTGAGCCCAGATCGCCGCAGTAGCCGGAGCGTATTCGTTTTCTTCCGGCTGTTCTTCCGTCTTTTCAGCCGGCGCGGGAGCAGTTTCCATAGGCTCGCCGTCCTCGTCGATAAACAGAGCCTTTGCAAATTCCTCGGGATCAAAGGGCTGCAGGTCGTCTATCTGCTCGCCAACACCGATGAATTTGACGGGAACATCAAGCTCCTCCTTTATAGCAAGTACAACACCGCCCTTTGCGGTACCGTCAAGCTTTGTGAGAACTATACCGGTGATGCCGGCAGCATTTTTGAATTCCTTTGTCTGGTTGACGGCATTCTGTCCCGTTGTGGCGTCAAGCACCAGAAGTACCTCCTTGGCGGAATCCGGCATTTCCCTGTCGATAATGCGGTTTATCTTCGCAAGCTCAGCCATAAGATTTTTCTTGTTGTGGAGTCTTCCTGCCGTATCGGCGATGATTATATCGGCTCCCCTCGCCTTTGCAGCAGAGATAGCGTCAAATACCACAGCAGCCGGGTCGCTGCCCTCGTTCTGCCTGATAATATCAGCTCCGCTCCTTTCAGCCCATATTTCAAGCTGATCTATTGCTGCCGCACGGAATGTATCCGCAGCCGCAAGTATCACCTTTTTGCCTTCCCTTACGAATCGTGCGGCAAGCTTTCCGATAGTCGTTGTCTTGCCGACTCCGTTTACGCCTATAACGAGGATTATTGAAGGCTTTGTAGAGGTATCAAGCTCCTGACCGCCCTTTAGCATTTCGGTAACGGTCTCCTCGAGGAGCCTGCGTATTTCCCTCGGGTCGGTAATGCCGCCCTCCTTGACCCTTCTGCGAAGCTCGTCGCATATCTTCTCGGCAGTATACATACCTACGTCGCCCATAACGAGAAGCTCTTCAAGCTCCTCAAAAAGCTCGTCGTCTATTTTTGTAAATGATTTAAGCAGCTTGTCGATCCGCCCGAAAAGAGCGTCCCGCGTTTTTTTCAGACCGTTTTTAATCTTATCAAAAATTCCCATAATCTTCCTCCTTAATATGCAGGGGGGGTCAGGCCTTCATTCCCAGCTTCTGTTCAAGCTCGCTGGCTTTAAGCTCCAGCAGCTTTGATATACCCTGATCCTGCATTGTAACGCCGTAAAGAACATCCGCCTCCTCCATTGTACCCCTTCTGTGGGTAATGCAGATGAACTGCGTCCTGTCGTTCATCCTGCGGAGATATTCGGCAAAGCGATATACATTTACATCATCGAGCGCCGCCTCGATCTCGTCCATGACGCAGAAAGGTGCGGGGCTTACCTTCATTATAGCAAAATACAGCGCAATTGCAACAAGAGCTTTTTCTCCGCCGGACAAAAGCTCTATATGCGACACGATCTTTCCCGGAGGCTCTACCGAAATATCAATTCCGGCAGTAAGTACATTTTCCGGGTCGGAAAGCGAAAGCGATGCCTTTCCCCCGCCGAACAGCTCAACGAATGTCTCGCTGAAATTGCGGTTTATCATCGTGAACCTTTCAATGAAGATATCCCTCATCTGTTTTGTCAGGTCGTTTATAAGATGCAGAAGCTCCGATCTGGATCTTTCCACATCATTCACCTGTGCGCTGAAAAATTCGTATCTTTCACTCAGCTCCTTGAATTCCTCTATCGCGGAAACATTTACGCTGCCGAGGGCGCGTATTTTCTGTTTCAGCTCGCTGAGTCTGCGCTGTGCCTTGCCCTGATCCTCGATCTTCGCCGCCTGCTGCTCAGCCTCGCGCCGGGTAAGCTCATATTCCTGCCAAAGCTTTTCAAGTGTATCGTCATAGCTTTTCTGCAGATTGCTGCGCCTTTCGTTCAGCCTTGCAAGCTCCGTACCGAGACGCTCCTTTTCGCCGAGCTTTTCCTTTTCAGTGCGGCGGAGCTGTTCGCTCTGCTTTTCAAGCTCCAGCCTGCCGCTGGTGAGTTTTTCTATTTCAGCCTGAGCGCCGGACGCCTTTTCCGAAAGACCGTCAGCTTCATCCTCCAGCGCCCTGATAAGCCCGTCAAGCTCCCTGTTTTTTTCGTCAAGGGCTTTAAGCTCATCCGAGCCGCTGAGTATCCTGTCGTCAGCATCCCGCTGTCTGGCTTTTGCGCTGTCTATCCCGGCATTTGCCGAATCTATTTCATTCTGTACCGTAACAGCGGAAAGCTTTATTTCCTGCAGCTTTTCGGTAAGCTTTTCCCTTTTCCTTACAAGCTCATCCTTTGACCCGGTAAGTGCGCGTGCCTTTTCCTCATTTTCGGATATCTGCCTGCGGAAATCGTCAAGCTCCCTGCGGGCATTTTCCATGGAATCGGTCAGCTCATTCATTTTATTTACAGAGGCTATCCTCTCGTCCTTTGCATCCTTGAGAGCCTTCCCGACCGATTCAAGCTCAACGCTGCGGCTTCGTATTTCAGCCTCGAGCTTTACCTTGTCTGACTTAGCGGTAACAAGCTCATCATTCAGCGAGGTTATCTCTTCTTCGGTCTTTTGCAGAGCAGCCGTTTCCTTTTCAAGCTGTTCAAGGAGCTTTTGCTTTTTGCTTTCTTCTCCGGCAGCCTGTGATCTCAGCTTTTCTATCTCTGCCATTCTTCCGAGAAGTCCTGTATTCTTCGCCAGAGAGCCGCCGGTGAGAGAACCTCCCGTATTTACGACCTGTCCGTCAAGGGTCACGACCCGGAAGCGGTAGCCGTATTTTTTTGCGATATCCGTCGCATAGTCAAGGTTTTCGGCAATAACTATCCTGCCGAGAAGGCTTTGCAGTATGCCGCTGTAACATTCGTCACATGAGCAAAGCTGTGAAGCTATGCCAATAAAACCGGCGCACTGTTCAAGACCCTTTTCTCCGAGTTCCCTGCCCTTTATCGTGGACATAGGCAGGAAGGTCGCTCTTCCGCCGTCATGCTGTTTAAGGTAGGCGATAGCGCGCTTTGCATCGCTGTCGCTTGTCGTGACGATATTCTGCATCGCCGCGCCGAGAGCCGTTTCTATCGCGGTGCTGTACTGTGACGGTGTTTTAATGACACGGGAAACGGGGCCGTGTATACCGCTGAGCGTACCCTGCTTTGCCTGGCGCATTATGATCTTTACGCTGTGGGTAAAGCCTTCAAGGTTCCTTTCGAGATCCTCAAGCATCTTAGCCTTTCCGGCAAGGCGCATCGCGGAAAGATTTTTCTGGTCAGCCTCCGCTTTCAGGGCTGAACATTTTTCCTCCTGCTGCTCTTTGCTTTCGGTAAAGCGCCTGATCTCCCCCGATATCGAAGCTATATTATTATCGCAGTCCGCGACCATATTCCGGTAATCGGCAATTATTTCCTTCAGTGTGGTCATCTGCGAGGTCTTTGCTTTTATTGTATTTTCAACGGTCTCCATACGCTCGGTCAGCCCGGTGATCGAGGATGATGACGTCATGAAGCTTATTTTTGCATCAGACGCCATGCCGGTCAGCTCCGTAAGAGCTGTATTTATCTGCAAGAGCTTATCCGCGGAATCGGTCTCGCCGCTTCTGAGAAGAATAAGCTCCTCCGTATATTTTTGTTCCTCAGCCTTTTTTTCCTTCAGAACAGCCTGTGCTTTTTCAAGTGAGATCCTTTTGCTTTCTATCTCGGATTCTATTTCCTTTTTTGTCCCGGAAAGGACGTTCATTTCTCCGCGTATGCGTTCACAGCTGCTTTCGTTATGCTTTATATCGTTACGGTAGACGGCTGCCTGCGAACGCTTCGATGCTGCCTGCTCATCATATCCCGAGATGCTTCTTCTCAGCTCATCTATACGGGCTGCCGCCTCTGTCTGCTGCTGATACAGCCGTTCGGACCGATCCTGTATTTCCGCAAGGGCTGCATTGACGTCATTATACTGTGCATCTGCCGCATTGAGCTTGTCATCCTGTTCCTTTACGGCAGCCTCCGATCTGTCAAGGCTGATAAGCCACAGGGCTATCTCCAGCCCCCGCTTTTCTCCCTCATATTCAAGGAATGCCTTTGCCTTTTCCGACTGCTTTTCCAGCGGTCCGAGGCGCTCCTCCATCATGGTCACATTATCTCTCAGGCGGACAAGATTTTCCTCTGTGCGGTCGAGACGTTTTTCAGCCTCAGCCTTTTTGTAGCGGAATTTTGATATCCCGGCTGCCTCTTCAAAAATTTCTCTTCTGTCCTCGCCGCGTGTTGCGACGATGGAATCTATCTTTCCCTGTCCTATCATGGAATAGCCGTCCCTGCCGAGACCGGTATCCATAAAAAGCTCATGTATATCCGCAAGGCGGACAGCAGTATTGTTTATCAGATATTCGCTGCTGCCCGAGCGGTAATACCGCCTTGTCACAGCCACCTCATCGCCGTCGAACTGCAGCGCCCTGTCGCTGTTGTCAAAGGACAGCGTGACCTCGGCATAGCCGGTCTTTTTGCGCTGCTTTGTTCCGTTGAAGATCACATCCTCCATCTTCGAGCAGCGCAGAGCCTTTGCAGACTGCTCTCCGAGCACCCAGCGTATGGCGTCGCTTATATTGCTTTTTCCGCTTCCGTTAGGGCCGACAACAGCGGTTATCCCCTCTGTGAAGCTCAGCTTTGTTTTATCAGGGAAGGTCTTGAATCCCTTGACCTCCAATGCTTTCAGTCGCATTCTGTTCTTCCTTCCTTGCCTGCCTTTATCTTATCCCCCGGGAAACACCGACCGGATCCGTCGCCTGTATCGTTTCGTCAGTGCGTGTTCCCCTCAGCGATCCCCTTTATCTCTATATCATATTTTCCGAGCCTGTCATCCTGACAGATCACGGCATTTATGCCGCGCTCCCTCAGTATATTCATATTGCATCTTTTCTGTCCGGTAAATCGTGATACCGAACAGGGGGCTATCCTGAATTCAACGGTACCCTCACGGATACCCTTGCTTTCAAGAAGCATCAATGTTTTTTCAAGCATTATCCTGCTTTCACACAGCTCCCTCAGAGCCGGATGAAATGCGCCTGCCGCCATGCTCTCGCGCAGGCTTTCGCTGTCATGAAGCCCCAGCCGTATGACATTTATCCCCTTTTCCTCAAAGAAGCTCAGAAGCTGTGCACAAAGCGTCACAGCCTGCTCCACGGTCTGCGGAGAATATTCCCCTCTGCTGTAAAGTCCGTACAGCTCAGTTCCGCGCATTACAACGGTAGGATATATCCTGACCGTTTCGGGAGAGAGCCGCGCAAGCCTGCGGGCGGTCTCCCTGTCCTTTTCGTCACTGCTGCCGTACAGCCCCGTCATCATCTGCAGTCCGAGGGAAAAGCCGTATTCCTTTATAAGAGCGCTCGCCTTTTCCACATCGGCGGCGGTATGGCCGCGCCTGTTCATTTTCAGCACATCATCGTCCATGCTCTGCGCTCCAAGCTCTATCGAGGTAACGCCGTAACCCCTGAGGATATCAAGCACCTCGCGGTCTATCGCATCAGGCCGGGTCGAAAGCCTTATCCCGTAAAAGCTGCCGTCCTTTACAAACGGATATGCAGCCTCCAGAAGTTCCGTCATATAGCTGCGCTTTATCGCGGTAAAGCTGCCCCCGAAAAAAGCTATTTCGGCATTTTTCGTCCTTTCGCCAAGGTCGCGCTTTGCCTGCTGCGCGGCGCTTATGACATCATCCGCACCCGGGCAGTACTGCTGACCGGTTATTTCCCTCTGATTGCAGAAGGTACACTGGTGATTGCAGCCTATATGCGGAACGAATATTGAAATATTGGAATGTTTCAACTCAGGCACCTCAGTATCCCATAAGCTTCAGGGCTTCGCGTGCAGCCTGCTGCTCGGCTTCCTTTTTGCTCCTGCCGCCGCCCCTGCCTATTACATTATTATTCAGGTGCACCTCCATGAAGAAATGCTTGTCATGGTCGGGGCCTTCCTCGCCCACAAGCACATATGAAAGATGCTCCTCGGGATTTTTCTGAACTATCTCCTGAAGGATCGTTTTATAATCCTTGAATGCGCGGGGTCTGGGATTGAGTATCTCAGGCTCGACAAATCTCATAATGAATTTTCGTGCCTGCTCCATTCCGCCGTCAAGGTATATCGACGCGATTATCGCCTCAAACGCATCGGCAAGGATAGACGGTCTTTCGTGACCGCGGAGGTTTCTCTCCCCCTTTGAAAGTCGGAGGAATTCCCCGACGCCCAAAGCAGAAGAAAAACGGCAGAGACTTTTTTCACACACAAGCGACGCCCTGAGCTTGCTCAGCTCTCCCTCCGGGAGCTGCGGACAATGGCGGTAGATATAATCGGATACGACGATACTCAGTACCGCATCCCCTAAAAATTCCAGCCGCTCATTGCTTTTTGCGCCGCTTTTTGATTCATTGGCATATGAGGAATGTGTCAGTGCATTTTCCAGATATGCAGGATTTTTGTAGGTATAGCCTATTCTTTTTTCGAGTTCCTTCATTGCTTACTCCTCTTTGCTGCTTATCTTTGATATTTTTTCTTCTATTATATCTATTGCTCCCGAGGCAGAAAACTCAGACGCCGCCCTGATGACCGCAGCTATAGCAACTGCATTGGCGCTCCCGTGGGTTTTGAGCACAGGCTTTTTCACGCCGAGAACAACTGCACCGCCGTAGCGGTTATAGTCGAAATACTGTTTAAGCTCCTTCAGTTCCTTTTTGATAAGGAGAGCCGCAAGCTTTGTACGGAGGTTTTTAAGGAATACGCCCTTTATCTTTCCGAAAAGCTCCTTAGCCGCTCCCTCATACATTTTTGCTATCATATTTCCTGTAAAGCCGTCAGCGACAACCACATCCGCAGCCCCGGCAGGAACATCCCTTGCCTCGATATTTCCGGTAAAATTGATATCGGTTTTTCTGAGCAGAGCAAAAGCCTCATGTCTGAGCGGGTCGCCCTTATGCTCCTCTGCCCCGACATTTGCCAGGGCGACTCTCGGGTTTTTTATGCCTATGATATTTTCCATATAGACCGAACCCATAACGCCGAACTGTCTGAGCATTTCCGCCCTGACCTCAACATTTGCCCCGCCGTCAATAAGCATGAACGGGCCTTTGGAGCTTGGCATTATTGGTGCAAAGGCGGGGCGCTTTATCCCGCGTATCCTTTTGACTATCATAGTAGCCCCGAGCGTCATAGCGCCGCTGTTTCCCGCGCTGACAAAGGCATCGCCCTTACCCTCGGCAAGCATTTTCAGTCCCTTTGCCATAGAGCTTTCGCTTTTTTCCCTGAGCACCACGCCCGGCTCATCGTTCATCGATATAGCGCCGTCCGCATCTGTTATCTCAAACGCAGAAATATCCAGAGAATTCTCCTTTGCGCATTTCTCTATCCCGTTCTTATCCCCGACAAGCACGACCTCCGTCCCCGGCAGCTCTGTCCTTGACAATATACATCCTTTCAGCACCTCCAGCGGCGCATTATCCCCGCCAAAAGCATCTACCAGTACCTTCATTCTATCTGTCTCCCTTCTCCCTGCGGTGCTTCTCAGCCATGCACCCGCGTGTTTTTGTTACCGTATGTTTTTTCGTATCCCGCACCGTATCATGAATGAGGTAAGAACGATCAACGGCGGGAGATCCGACTGATATTACAGCATTTGCAATTTATTTTCAAGCGATCTCAGGGCACGCTCAGCATATGCTGCGGCGCGCTCCTTCTTGTCGCGTATATGCTCTTCAAGCGGAGGAAGTATCCCGAGATTTGCGCCCATCGGCTGGAAGTCCTTTGATGTGCAGCCCGAGATATATCCCGCAAGCGCACCGGTCATAGTATCAGCAGGCAGGATGAGCGGCGGCTGACCGAGCGCCCTCAATGCGGCATTTATTCCCGCAAGCATTCCCGAGGAGGCTGATTCCATATAGCCCTCCACACCGGTCATCTGTCCGGCGAAGAACAGTTCCGGGTCGTCCCTCATCGCATAATCCGCACCAAGCAGACGCGGAGAATCAAGGAAGGTATTCCTGTGCATCACGCCATAGCGGACATATTCAGCATTTTTCAGTGCCGGTATCATACCGAACACGCGCTTCTGCTCCGGGAACCTGAGATTTGTCTGGAACCCGACAAGATTATACATAGTCTTATCGCTGTTTTCGGTACGCAGCTGAACCACAGCCCAGGGGCGGTGACCTGTGCGCGGATCTTTCAGACCCACTGGCTTCATCGGACCGAAGCGCAGTGTATCAATGCCGCGTCCGGCGAGTATCTCCACGGGCATACAGCCCTCGTACACCTTCGGATTCATCACATCCACATCATGTCTCGGCGCACGTTCTGCACAGACGAGAGCGGCATGGAAGCTTTCGTATTCTTCTTTATTGAGCGGACAGTTTATATATGCATCGTCCCCGCCCTTATCATAGCGTGATGCAGTAAAGGCGCAGCTCATATCTATGCTTTCGGCGGTAACTATCGGTGCGGCGGCGTCGAAGAAATGCAGACCCTTTCCGCACAGTGCGGATATTTTATCCGCAAGCGCATCGCTCGTCAGCGGCCCGGTAGCGATAACGGTTATCGCATCACGGGGGATATCGGTTATTTCCTCTGTAATTATTTCTATCAGCGGATGAGCCTTTAGTTTTTCGGTCACGGTACGGGAAAAAACATCCCTGTCCACAGCCAGCGCACCCCCGGCAGGAACGGCGCAGCAGTCAGCAGCCTCCATAAGGAGTGAACCGAAGCGTCTCATTTCCTCCTTGAGCAGACCGGCAGCGCTTTCGACCCGAGCTGCTTTCAGCGAATTCGAGCATATAAGCTCGCAGAAATAATCGCTCTTATGCGCCGGAGTTTTTTTCACCGGCTTCATCTCATACAGCCGGACTTTTATCCCCTTTTTAGCTATCTGCCATGCAGCCTCGCACCCGGCAAGTCCGGCACCGATGACATTGATATACATCCTCTCATCCCCTGATTCATCTCAAACAAAATCTATTCCTCCCTATTCTACCACAAAACAATTATTATTGCAACAAACACATTTGCGCCGGCGTGCCGCACCTGTCAATAAAGTAACGACCGCGAGTAGTGAATGTTCGGTATGAGCGCAGAGCGGAACGAAGTGGAGCGACCACCGCGAATTGACAGCGGAGGCACTCCGCCGCTCCGCT
>CADCGS010000040.1 GCA_902801055.1 uncultured Ruminococcus sp.
CTGTCCTCATAATGGACAGGCATTATGTAATCACATTCAAGATGTGCAAGCGGCAGCATTATCCCGCTTTTTTCAAGTTCGCTGTAGCTTATCCCCGTATCCTTGATAAGCTCCGTCCTTGCCGCTTCAAACCATACCGGATAAACAGAATGATGTATTATTCCCATCATATCGGTTTCGGCATAACGGGCTGTTATTTCGAGGTAATTTATCTTATCCATATCAGTCTTCCTCATCGGGCTGTGTACCTGTCTGAAGTATCGCCCTTATATCATTGTAGACCTCCGGCTCTATTACCCTTTCAGGAATAGCAAAGGCTCTGTCTTTATCCGTAACGATCATAATGATATTATCAAATTCATCTATTGTCGAGCTTCCGTCAAGCTCAATGCTCCATTCTCCGTCATCTCTGCCTATATCTATATGGGTCGGATAGATTTCCGCCTCTATGGTCTTTCCGTCCGCCATGGTCTTTGCCATGCTTTTAAGATAAAAATACGGCACAGTCCATATTACTCCTATCATCGCAAGACAGACTACAGCGAAAAACAGATTATAATTACTGTATTGTGATCCTGCGGTAAGGAAGGTAACGAAAAATATCACTGCTGCTATGCCGAGCACTATGCTCTCGATAACCGCTCTCTTTCCCTTGGTACGTATAATGTCACTGTGATACAGACATTTATACATTTCCTCCTGAGTCAGAACATAGGAAAGACGATATCCCGTTTCCGGTATCTCATATTCCTCTGCATCATCATCACTGACAAATTCCGCTTCGGATCCGTCCCATTCCGGATTATCTTCATTCTCAGCCTTTTTCAGATCCTCCGCTATTTCCTCTATGAGTTCTTCGTTCCTTTGATTATCGTCATCACTCATTAATGTTTTTCCCTTCCTTTCGGTTATTACCTGTTATCACACTTTATTATATTATGAAATTACATTCTTTTGCTGAAATAAATCTCCTCTGCCTGTCCGCACTCCGCCATTTAAAAGGCTTGACCTAAACTTTCTGTTTTGTTCCCCGCAGATTTAATAATGATCGCGGCTTATAAAGCTGCCTTACGGGTGCAGAGTGAGCGGAGCGAACGATTACGCGAATTGACACCGGCGGCACGCCGGCGTTTTGTTCCCCGTGGCTTTAGTTCAGAGCGCGGGTTACAAAGCTTTCTTACGGGTGCAGAGTGAGCGGAGCGAACGATTACGTGAATTGACACCGGCGGCACGCCGGCGCGAATTGACTGCGGAGGCACTCCGCAATTATGAATTATGCATTTGATTAAAATATAAATAACTCAGAAATTATATAACTCAGAAATCATATATCAAGGTTTTGTACGTATTTTGCGTTTTTCTCGATAAATTCTCTTCTCGGCTCGACCTTATCGCCCATCAGTATTGTAAATACCTCATCGGCTGCGGCAGCATCCTCCATTTCGACACGGAGCATTATTCTTGTCGCGGGATCCATAGTAGTCTCCCAGAGCTGCTGCGGATCCATTTCACCAAGACCTTTATATCTCTGTATTTCATAATTTCCGCCGAGGTCAGCCATTATCTTATCTCTTTCCTCATCGGAATATGCATAGAAATGGTCATTCTTACCCTTTGTTATCCTGTAAAGCGGAGGCTGGGCTATATATACATGACCCTCTTCAAGCAGCGGACGCATAAAACGGAAAAAGAATGTCAGCATAAGCGTTCTGATATGCGAGCCGTCAACATCGGCATCCGCCATTATTATTATTTTTCCGTAGCGGAGCTTGCTGAGGTCTATCTCGTCACCGATACCGCATCCGAGTGCGGTAATAACGGGCATAAGCTTATCATTACCGTATACCCTGTCAAGACGAGCCTTTTCTACATTCAGCATTTTGCCCCACAGGGGAAGTATAGCCTGGAAACGGCGGTCACGTCCTCCCTTTGCAGAACCTCCCGCAGAATCTCCCTCGACGATATATATTTCCGTCTCGTCTACGTTCTTCGACTGACAGTCGGCAAGCTTACCCGGCAGACCTGCGCCCTCCATAGCTGTCTTTCTTCTTGCGAGGTCACGGGCTTTTCTTGCAGCCTCTCTTGCCTTTGCGGCAAGCACTGCTTTATCGAAAATAGCCTTTGCCGTAGCAGGATTTTCCTCTAAATACTGCTCCAGCTTATCGCTGATGAGCTTATCGACAAGGGTACGTATCGAGGTATTGCCAAGCTTTGCCTTTGTCTGGCTTTCAAACTGGGCATCCTTGAGCTTCACGCTGATAACAACGGTCAGACCCTCGCGGATATCCTCACCGCTGAGACCCTTTTCGCCCTCTTTGATTATATTGAATTTACGCGCATAATCATTCATTACTCTTGTAAGCGCTCTCTTGAATCCTTCCTCATGAGTACCGCCGTCATTAGTATGGATATTATTGGCAAAAGAAAGGATAAGCTCGTTATAGCTGTCGTTATACTGCATAGCTATCTCAGCCGAAGCTGTATCATCCTCATTTTTTGCGGAAAAATGCATGATATCCGGATGTATGACGTCCAGACCTCTCTTTTTATGTACATATTCAACGAAGCTTGAAACGCCGCCCTCATAGCAGAAATTTTCCTGTTTCGGTTCAGCCGGATCTCTTTCATCTCTCAGCTCTATATGTATTCCTGCGTTAAGGAAAGCCTGTTCCCTCAGACGTACTGAAAGCGTTTCATAATCAAATACTGTTGTTTCCGTAAATATTTCCGGGTCGGGCTTGAAGGTTACTACCGTACCCTTTTTGTCAGTAGTACCGATCTCTTCAAGCTCAGTAACGACAGCTCCGCGCTCATAGCGCTGCTTATATATTTTTTCGCCGTCGTATACTTCTACCTCTGTCCACTCGGAAAGTGCATTTACTACCGAAGCACCCACACCATGCAGACCTCCGGCGACCTTATATCCGCCGCCGCCGAATTTACCGCCGGCATGGAGCACCGTAAATACGACCGTTACGGCAGGAATACCAAGCTTCGGCTGTATTCCGACCGGAATACCACGGCCGTTATCGGTCACGCGGATAATATCTCCGGGAAGTATCTCTACATCAATTTTTGTACAATATCCTGCAAGAGCCTCATCTATGGAATTATCCACTATTTCATAAACAAGATGATGCAGACCCCTCGGACCTGTGGAACCGATATACATTCCGGGACGCTTGCGGACAGCTTCAAGACCCTCGAGCACCTGTATTTCGGCAGCACCATATTCCTGTTCTGTCTGAGAAATGTCATTATTTTCAATGTTATCCATATCATATACCTCTCAAAGCTCAGACTGTCTTTTTATCAGCCTGTATTTTTTCTCCTTTTCCCCTGATGGAGCGTTTTTCCGATTTAGTCAGCTTTAACGGCCGGAAACGCACCGTCAGCGGCAGCATAAGCACCGCAGCCGTTACCGCTGCAAGGTCTGTCAATACCGGAATGATATTAAAATCATCGGTAGAAAATATTATTATCAGATTGAATACGACAAGCAGGGCACATATCACTGATATCCAGATAAAGGCTCCGGCAGTCTTTCTTACACTGAATTTTTTCTTGCAGTGATAGCATATTTTGTCTCCCTGATGCATCTCACTGACCTCTTTATAGCTGTATACCGCATGACAATGCGGACACACGGGCAATTTCAGCAAATTACTACCTCCTCCGACTCATCAAGCAGCGGAAATTTCAAAGCGGTCATTCCTGGTTTATTTTTCCGAAAATAAAGGAAACCTCTCCGTTTTGTTCTTGTTCATGATTATCATCCTGTACCATTTCCTCCGGTGAGGTAAATGTATCCAGTGACGGGATGACCTCTTTATCGTATATCTTCATATCCTCATCTCCGGATCCGTCCTGAGACAGGATCTCGGAAGCCTCGGTCACAGCAGGAGAATTATTTTCCTCCGGCTTTACTATCCCGGTAATATCTATATCAAGTCCGGAGGTCACATCCTCCTTTTTCGTTTCCGTTATAATGCGGTCATATTTATCCTCTTCATCTTCGACAGGCTTTGAATTGCTTTTTTTGGCGAGCAAAAAGCTCTGACCGAAATCATCGCTGACATTCAGCTCTATCGGCTGAACGGGCTGTTCCTGTTTTTTAGAGGATCTCTTATCCGGTACGGGGAGAGGATCTATTTTTTTATGAAGCTTTCTGACTGCCGATCTGTCCGAGCAAGGCTCCAGCTTAACGAAAAACGGAACAAGTAAGTAAAATATAAGAAACGGCAGGAAAACATAAAATATTTCCCATATATTATCATGCTGTCCGTATGCGGAAAACACAAGCATAATAATAAGCGAGCTTACTACTGCCGCTCCGGCTATTCCATAAAGCACTCTGTGTATTACCACGTTAGAAATGCATTTACAGCCCCTGCAGATATGCTCACCCTTTGTTTTGAGAATACCTGCACCTATAAATGACACCTTTCTGTGACAATAAGGGCACTCGGTCAGCAGCCTTCTTGCCATATTATCCTTCCTTTCCGGTTATACTTATCACAAATTTCCGCCGAATCTTTTACCGGAGCGCTTTATCAGCGTTACCGGGGCGAGCTGGCAGATATATATTCTGTAATCATCATTTTCGCGGCAAACAACAAATGTTTTCGGCAGATCAGGGGAAACAATTTCCACTCTGCCGCTTTTTTCTGCAGCCGCTAAAAAATCCCTTGTTTTATATGACACGGTTGCCTGATCCATATCGAAAATACCGATAATATCCTCTTCTCTGACTACCGTATCTCCTCCGAGATGAAGGTACATTCTGTCAGCCTCCCTCTCTTGATTCATAAGGCAGCACAAAGATATTGCCGCAATTGCGCCGCCAGGCCGATAGGCGGTCTCCCGGCGGTGCTGCCCTGATATTAATTCAATAAAATACGAGTCAAGGGAGCTTACTCCCTTGCAAGGTCGCGGGTATCCTCAGCCGCAGGCTGAGAAGCGCCGGCCTCGGCAGAAATCGTGCCGTTCTTTACCGAAATGACATTCACGGCATTCAGGGCGGGTTCACAGCAGGTAATAAATACCTGCATACCGTCCAGTCTGTTCAGAAGATATTCCTGGCGCGAAAGATCAAGCTCACTGAGAACGTCATCGAGGAGTATCACAGGGGCTTCACCCTTTTTTTCTCCGAGGAGATATGCTTCCGCAAGCTTCAGTGACAGAACAGCGCTGCGCTGCTGCCCCTGAGAACCGAACAGCCTTGTTTCTCTTCCGTCTATCCTGACATTCAGATCGTCTCTGTGTACTCCTACGGTCGTATAGCCGCAAAGTATATCGTCATTCTGTCTTTTTCTGAGCGCTTCAAAAGTAAGAGAAGCTATTTCTTTTTTATCCATGCCGCTTTCAGCACCGCAGTTTGTGCGGTATTTCATCGAGAGTATCTCTCTTCCGCGGCTGATGCCCTCGTAAAATTTTCCTGCCTGCACTGACAGCTCCTGAACATAGGAAAATCTTTCATATGCGATTATCGCACCCTCGCGGGAAAGACGGTCATCCCAGATATCCAGGGTATCCTCCAGCTCTCTGTGGCGGGGGATTTCTTTCAGCAAAGCATTCCTTTCACTGAGTATCCTGCGGTATCTCGAAAGAATTACCGCATATGACGGCTTTATCTGACATATTGCTGCATCAATGAAATTTCTTCTGCCCTCCGGCCCGCTTTTTATCAGCGTGAGATGGTCGGGGGAAAATACTACCGCACAAAAGCTTCCGATTATCTGTGATACGGAATTTTTCGGTACATCATTCAGTACAGGCCTTCTTTTTCCTCCGCCTATTTCCAGCTCTATCGTCTGTTCCCTTCCGCTGCTGTAAAAGCATAGCTTTATTCTGGCTGTTTTCTCTCCGAAGCGTACAAGGTCATTATCCTTTGAGCCGCGGAAGGAGCGCCCTCCCGTGAACAGCCAGAGACATTCTATAAGATTCGTTTTTCCCTGGGCATTTTCTCCGCAGATGACGTTGATATCCCTTTGGGGATATATCACATCGCGGGTCAGATTTCTGTAATTTTCAAATTCCAGACTTGTTACGTACACTCAGCACACCTCTACGGCTGTATCATCATATACGGCAATATCGCCTTTATGCAGCTTTTTGCCGCGCATAGTGCATACTTCGCCGTTCAGAGTTACTTCACCGTTCTGTATAGCTATTTTTGCCTGACCGCCGGTCTGGGTTAGTCCGGCAAGCTTTAATGCATTGTCGAGCCTTATATATTCTTCTCCTGAAGAAAGCTCTATTCTTTCTTTATTCATTTTGTCAACCTCATCGGCATCAGAAGGAACAAAAAGCTGTTGCCCTCGGTCGGCCTTATGATTATAGCTTTGTTCGGGCCTGACATCTCCATTATTATTTCATCGGTCTCGCTGTTTTTCAGGGCGTCAAGCAGGAATTTGTTATTAAAGCCTATCTCGATAGGTTCTCCTGTCATTTGTATATGCATTTCATCATGTGCCTGACCAAGTGTAGTATTACAGGTGGTTTTTATTGTGCCGTCCTCTATGGTGCAGCGCACAGGACTTTTCATTTTATCTGTGAGCAAAAGAGACATACGTTCTATCACATCTATAAACTTTCGCGTATTTACATGAAGCTCCGTAATATGCTGAGTGGGTACAGACGCTTTGTAATTTATGAACTGACCGTCTATAAGTCTTGATATTACGCTGTAATTATCTATCCTGAAAATAATATGCCTTCCGCTTGCGGTGATCTTTACCTTTTTGGTATCCTCGGTAATGAGTTTTGATACCTCAGCAAGTGATTTTCCGGGTACGATAAAATATTTGTCCCCTTCGTAATCTATCGTTTCGGTGCGCATTGCAAGACGGAATCCGTCGAGAGATACCATATTCAGGGTTTTGTTTTCTATTTCAAAAAGGGTTCCCTTGTTTATGGGCTTTGAATCATTGTCGGCTATTGCATAGATAGTCTGTCTTATCATTCCGGATAGGATCTCGCCGTCAAGGTCTATCGTATCATTTCCGTGAATAACAGGTATTTCCGGATAATCTGATGCAGGTATGCCGACTATTTTAAAATCTACGTTTCCGCTTGAAATATAGACTATATTTTTATCATCAACTTCTATATTTATTTTATTTTCAGGCAGCTTGCGGATTATTTCCGAGAAAAGTCTTGCCTTTACTACCGAAGCGCCCTCTTCCTGTATATTGGCGTCGATAGCTGTGGTTATACATATTTCCATATCATATCCGCAAATTGTAAGTTTGCCGTTTTCGGTTTTGAGTAATATACCCTCAAGAGCCGGCGTTGTTGTCTTTGTGGATACAGCTCTTTGCACATTTCCAACTGCTTCGTTGAGTGTGCTTTTGCTGCACTGGAATTTCATATCGAATCAGTCCTTTTTCTTTCAAAATTATAATTACAATAGAATAATTATAGTAATAGTAGTAGTAGCTGTTGAAATGTTGATATATGTTAATTTTTCCGATAATTTACGGTAAAACTGATATTTTCCTTATGTTGATTTTATGTTTGGATATTGTCGGAAATTTTAAGGAAAATTTTTGTTTTTAACATTACAGTTGAATCATGTTAGTTGATTGTTGATTAAAAGTTGAATTATGATGAATCTGTAAAAACGGGTTTTCAACTGAAAAACGGATAATGTTAAAAACTTTTCAACATCAGCGGTTGCGTATATTTTTGATAATTTCTTCTACTGTAGATTTGAGTTTAGGATCGCGGTCCATATTCTTTTCAATCTGTTTGAGTGCATAAACTATGGTAGAATGATCTCTTCCGCCGAATTCCTCGCCGATATTGTTCATGGAAAGATTTGTTATCTCCCTTACGGCGTAAACAGCTATCTGGCGGGCATTTGATATATTTGAATTCCTCTTTGAGGAACGGATATCGTCGCCCGTCAGCCCGAAATGCCTTGCGACCTCGTCGATTATCATTTCGACAGTAAGCGGAGGCGGCTGATCGTTATTTATGATCTCAGAAATAGTTTTCTGAGCTACGTTTATGGTTATCTTATCTCCGTAGAGCTGATTTTTAGCCTTGAGCTTCTTTACGACGCCTTCAAGCTGACGGATATTGCTTTTGAGCCTTGTTGCGATATATTCAGTTACATCGTCAGGCAACTCTATCTGGAGCAGCTCGGCCTTTCTTCTGATAATTGCGATCCTTGTTTCAAAATCAGGCGGCTGGATATCAGCGATAAGGCCGGATTCAAAACGGCTGCGGAGTCTGTCCTCGAGGGTCTGTATTTCCTTTGGCGGGCGGTCAGATGTAAGCACTATCTGACTTTTTGCCTCATAGAGGGTGTTGAATGTGTGGAAAAACTCCTCCTGAGTAGATTCCTTGCCGCCGATGAACTGGATATCATCCACGAGAAGTACATCTGATTTACGGTACTTCTGACGGAATTCGATATTTGATTTTGTCATAAGGGCGCTGATAAGCTCATTTGTGAAATCCTCACCCTTGACGTATACGATATCCTTTTCCGGATGGTTCTTGTGTATCTCATTGCGTATAGCATAGAGCAGATGAGTTTTGCCAAGACCGGAATTTCCGTAGATGAAAAGCGGGTTATATGCTCTTCCGGGATTTGTTGCAACGGCAAGTGATGCTGCATGGGCAAATTTGTTTGCGCTGCCTACGATGAAGGTATCGAAGGTAAATTCATAATCCTCATCTATCGGCTGTTCAGTTATTTCCTGTTCTTTTGTCGTGATCTCGTCGGGTACTATTACAACAAGTTCAAGGTCAGCTCCGATAACATTTATCATTGCCTCTTTCAAAAGCTTATTATAGACATTTGTGACAATACCGCGCTGAAAGTCCGTAGGCACCATTATTATTGCCTTACCCTCGGTAATATCAAGCTTTACGGGTTCAATATTTATCAGCCATGATTTATATGCCGCATCTGTCACATTATTCTTGCAGTATTCCCGTACAAGATTCCAGGCTTCATTGAATGAATCCATATGTGTTTTCTTCTCCTGTTTCTTTATTTTCGTATTTTATATATTTCCCGCACTGATATCCGGCAGACGATTTATGCTGTGCGGTCTGTCCGATATCAATACAAAGGTTTTATACGGACACTTCTCCATATAAACACTTATACAAAAATAAGTATAACACAAATTAAATATAAAATCAATCATGGAAGTTGAAATTGTTAGTGTTAATTATTTCTGAAATGTAAAAAAATCCGCTTACATATTTATCGGATAAGTAAGCGGAAAAAAATATTACAGAACATTTTTTGATATTTTAAGAGGTCTTGTAAGGCTGCGTTTAAGGAAGTAGGCTATACCCGTTATTATCATTATTGAAATACCCACGATCAATTCCAGAATAATGGAATTGAGGTAGGAATGTTCGGTAAGGGTCATATTTGTAAGAGAGACAGCTTCTCTTACGGCTATACCTCCTCCGTCATTTTCTATCATAATGGAATTTGCCGCGATGAGTGCGACATACTGTGCAGCGATAAAAGCGAAGATCGAGATCAATTCACAAAAAACTGCGCTCAGTCTGGTAGCGCGTTTTCCTGTAAGAACGAAGCCTCCGAAGCTAAGAGGAGCGATTATACCTCCCCATATCCCATAGAAAGGATTAAGCTGATACAGCAGGATATAGATAGAAGAACCGAGAGCCGCGCCGAATACAGCGCCGAAAATACCGGCAGCCATATTTTGTTTTTTCTTTTCAAACATATCCCTGCGGTGTTCATATTGACGTCTTTTTCTGACGATACAGTTTTCGCACACAGGGGTGAGCACCGAGCCTATGACATACAGTCCTGTTTTTCGGTTACGCTGGCATACCCTGCAAAGCGGGATGAGCGTATCGCTCTTACAGAGATCCATAATAAATTTCGCAGTATTTTTAAGGTGTTCTCTATCTATTTCAGAATCTATTGTCATTTTTATATTTATGCGGATAAGTTTATTTTTACTGATATACTGAGCTTTTGTAATATGATCCTTATTTTCCGAAGCAAAGCTGTTAAGTTTATTTTTCAGATTTTCTATATTATCCGGATAAGCGCTCAGCGTAAGGCCGTATCTGCTTTCGCCTTCGTTAAATTCTATTATTGTATGGAAGCCTTCATATGAATTGAAAGCAGACTTTGACTTTTTATTATATCTGTATCCTATTGTTATCAGGAATTCCTGATATTCACTTTCCGTCATTTTATCACCACTTTCTCTTTCCCATTATAATATACTTCCCCAAAAAAAACAACCCTTTATATTTTAGTGGCGCAGTGCCCCTGCTGGGCTGCCGCCGGTGTCAATTCGCGTAACCGTTCGCTCCGCCGGCGTGCCGCCGGTGAAGTTTTATATTTACACGAAGCGCCTGCCGGCAGGCAGGAAGCGAAGTGTGACAACAATTCCAAATTCCACATCCCACATTTAGCAAAGCCACTTCTGCCAAAAAGTAAAGACCGCGACCGGCGTGCCGCCGGTGTCAATTCACGTAATCGTTCGCTCCGCTCACTCTGCACTCGCAAGGAAGTTTTTTTAGCCGCGCTCGGAACTAAAGCCACGGGGAACAGAACGCCGCCGCACCTGTCAATTAAGTAAAGACCGCGAGTAGTGAATGTTCGGTTCGAGTGCAGAGCGGAACGGAGTGGAGCGACCGCCGCGAATAGCGCGTAAGCGCGTGGGTCCAGGGAGCTTGCTCCCTGGCGGATTCCAAAGGGCGCGGGTGTCCAGTGGACACCTCTCAGCCGTAGGCTGAGAAGCGCCGACCGAGCCGGCAGGCGAGACCTGGGGCAACGCCCCAGGAAGGGGCGACAGCCCCGGGAAGGTTTGGGGGATATGATATACCTGAATCCGTGAAACTGAATATTTAGAAGATATTGAAAAACCGCATGAAATCAGGTATTTCAAGCATTTTTGCATATCTGGTTTTCTGCACCCACC
>CADCGS010000041.1 GCA_902801055.1 uncultured Ruminococcus sp.
CTGCCGATCTGCTCCTGTGGAAATTCTGCATCACATACCAGAAAGGGTCTGCCGCTTATATCAAGCGCACAAAAACCGAGAGCCTCATCCATCGGTACATAAAAGGATCCGAAACGAGCGATGCCGCTCTTATCCCCGAGTGCCTCAGAAAATGCTTTACCAATTACAATACCGGTATCCTCAACAGTATGGTGACAATCTACTTCAAGATCACCCTTAGTCTCGACACAAAGCCCGAAACCGCCGTGAACTGCAAAAGCTGTCAGCATATGATCGAAAAAACCAATACCTGTACTGATACTGACCCCTCCTCCGTCGAGATCAAGCTCAACAGAAATTCTGGTCTCTTTTGTTTCTCTTTTTATAGCAGATTTTCGCATTGGTATAGCCCCTTTCTGTTATTGCAGAACAAGTATAGAACATTTTCTGCTCTTTGTAAATACATAATAACAAAAACTTAATCTTTTTTGGAAAAAATACACACTGTCAATTTTTTAACGATTTCTTTTTAGTATGTTTTGGATAATAAATTGTTCAAAATTAACGAGTAAAGCCGTGTTTTCCCGCTCTGAGCCTGCCGTTATGCGCAAAGCAGAGTATTTTCCGAACAGTCGCACCGCTATACGATTGTCAAGAAGGAACTCATATATATCCTTTGCTTTTTCTGTTTCTATAAATACAAAATTAGCACACGGCTCATAGATAACAAACGGAAGCTGGTAGCTTTCAATAAGTTTTTTAATGCCGTCGTATAATGCGCGGGTCTGCTTTTTGATCTCGTCTGCTCTCTCCTTCAGAAGGTCTTTGTGGTCATATACTATTTTTCCGATCTTCTGAGAAAGCGAATTTACATTATAAGGAGATTTTACAGCGCGCAGTGCCCTGGTTATAGTTTTGTTTGCAACAGCAAAGCCAAGTCTGAGGGATGCAGAACCTACAGCCTTTGAGGCTGTTTTAAGTACAATGAGATTATCATGATCCTGTGCTTCTTTGAGCAGCGGCTGATCCCAGAAATCCATATATGCTTCATCAAGGACAACAAGACAGTTCCCCGCCTCCCTGACAAGCTTTCGTGCGTCATCGGCGCTTATACCGCATCCTGTCGGATTGCAGGGGTTAGAGAAAATAACCATATCAGCTTTATTATCATTAATAAAGGCAATAAGATCATCAATATCAATATTAAGCTTTTCGTTTTTCTTATATGTTAGTATTGTATTTTCAGAAAGGAATGAATAGAACGCATACATCGAAAAATCAGGCTCGGTCACAACGACCCTGCTTCCGCGTTCAAGCATTGCTGACGCAATAAGATAAAGCACTTCGTCAGACCCGTTTGTCGCCGTAACATTATCCGGGTCTATACCGTAATAATCGGAAAATGCTTTTATAAGCTCCTTTGCAGCGGAATCCGGATATCTGTTGAAATCAAATCCGTCAATAGCTTCCTTTATCTCACTGCGCAATTCATCAGGAAAATTAAAGAAGGATTCATTAGCGTCAAGTCTGATCTTGTATGTACCGCTTATCGGCTCATAAGGCTCGAGCTCCTTTACCTTTTTTACTAATTCGTAGGACATATTATTGCTCCTTTATTACTCGGATAAAGGCAATACCTCACAAATATAATGCCGCAGATATAGTACCAAGCCGCCAGGCAGTCTTTGTGCGGTGTTGCCTTTAGTTTATATGCATTATTCAAAGCGGACAATAATGGAATTTGCGTGAGCGGTAAGGCCCTCGGTATTTGCAAAACGAACGATATCGTCCTTGTCTGCCCTGAGTGCGGATTCAGTATAATAGATAAAGCTTGACTTCTTAATAAAGCTGTCAACAGAAAGCGGAGAGAAGAATCTTGCCGTTCCGCTTGTCGGAAGAACGTGATTGGGGCCTGCAAAATAATCGCCAAGCGGCTCGGGTGAATAATTGCCGAGGAATACAGAGCCTGCATTATCAAGCTTGCCTACATATTCCATAGGATCCTTACAGCATACCTCGAGGTGCTCGGGAGCAAGTCCGTTTGCCATTTCAACAGCCTTTTCCATATCCTCGCATACGATTATAGCACCAAAATTTGTAAGCGATTCATCAATGATCTCTTTTCTTGAAAGCATAGCCATCTGACGCTCAAGCTCGGCTGTTGTATCCTCAGCGAGCTGTTCTGAGGTCGTGACGAGTATTGCAGAGGCAAGCTTGTCATGCTCAGCCTGGGACATAAGATCAGCGGCAAGGAATTTCGGATCTGCAGTCTCATCTGCAAGAACAAGTATTTCGCTGGGGCCTGCTATCATATCTATATCCACCGTACCGTATACAAGCTTTTTAGCCGTAGCAACGAAAATATTACCGGGACCTACGATCTTATCAACCTTCGGAACGGTTTCAGTACCGTATGCAAGAGCGGCAACTGCCTGTGCGCCGCCCATGAGGAATACTCTGTCAACACCGGCGATCTTTGCGGCAGCCATTATATCAGGATTCGGCTTTCCGTTTTTAAGCGGAGGCGTAGCCATGATTATTTCCTTTACCCCGGCGATCTTTGCAGGAATAACATTCATCAGGACCGATGAAGGATAGGCTGCTGTGCCGCCCGGTACATATACGCCTACTCTTTCAAGTCCTCTTATGCGCTGTCCTAAGATAACACCGTTTTCCTTTGTGGTCAGCCAGCTCTGCTGAAGCTGTCTTGCGTGGAATTCACGGATATTGGCAGCTGCCCTTTCAAGCGTACCTATAAATTCAGGATCACAGCTTTCTATTGCACTGTCGATCTCTTCCTTTGATACCTCAAAGCACTCCGGTGCTTTTCCGTCAAATTTAATCGTATATTCCTTTACGGCATTATCACCATTTTTGCGGACATTATCAATAATATCGGAAACGATCACAGTGACATTGCGATCGGTATCACTGCTTCTTTCACGAACCATGGCAAGGTAATCATATTCAGCTCTGCCGTCCGCAATTACAGTCTTTATCATTGCATTTTCTTCCTTTCTGATTCCATTTTATCCGCAAGCTCTTCGATTTCGGCTTTTCTGAGCTTGAGACTTGCGGTATTTGCGATAAGTCTTGCTGATATCGGGGCAACATTATCCTCGATAATTACAAGACCGTTTTCCTTGAGTGTTGATCCGGTCTCTACGATATCAACTATCGCATCTGAAAGACCGAGAAGAGGCGCAAGCTCTACAGAGCCTTCTATCTTTATTATGCGTATATCCATTCCCTTGCCCTCAAAGAAGCTGCGGGTAACATTCGGATATTTTGTTGCAATAGTCCTTGCCTCATAGCCGGAAAAGAAATCAATGCCTGCTTTTCCTGCAAGAGCAAAGCGGCATTTACCGAATCCGAGATCAAGTATTTCATAAAAGCTTCTGCCGTTTTCCATTATCGTATCCTTGCCGACAACACCAAGATCACATACTCCGTTTTCAACGTAAGTGATAACATCCGCTGCTTTTGCAAGAACAACTTCTATATTCGCGCCGCCGATCGGAAGGATGAGCTTCCTTCCCTTTTCTCTTACGGCTGTACAGTCAAAGCCTGCTGCTTCAAGAAGCTTTACCGTATCCTTTTCCAGTCTTCCCTTTGTAAGTGCTATTCTTAAAGGTTTCATATCATACTCCTGTATTTATTGTCTTGATTTCATTGCCTACGATTGCCAGCTTTTTTATTCCCTTGTATCTTGCATATTCCATAGCCTGATCTACAGTTTCAAAAACACTGTTCTCTCCCAGGATATTTGCTTCGGAAAGTGCCGTGGTATATTTGATCGCCTCTATCTCATAGCCTTCCTCGCTGTGAACAAGAACATCGGCGCTCTTTTTTTCGGGAATATTTCCTCTTTTAAGCATGACTGATGCAAGAGCATCTACATTTATGCCAAAGCCTACAGCTGCAGCCGGAGCATCAAAATTGTCAAGAAGATTATCATAACGTCCGCCGATAAGCACCGGCTCGCCTGAGCCCATAACATATCCGCTGAAAACTATATCGCTGTAGTAATCATTTCTCTGAACAAGGCCGAGGTCAATGATGATACGCTCGCCCAGTCCGAGCTTTGCAAGATCATTATAAAGCTCACGGATATATTCAAGTCTTCCCAGGGCAGCCTCGTCATCACAGAGCTGATATGCCTGGTCAAGTACTTCTATACCGCCGAAAAGCCTCGGGAGTCTGCGTATAAGCTCAACAGCAGGGGTCTGCTCGAGTGAATCAAGCAAAGTGTTGAGTGCCGAATAATTTTTTGATTCTATCAGCATACGTATTTCTTCACGCGCTTCATCGCTGACAGGAAGTGCACCGGCAAGTATGCGGAAAAACGCGGCATTTCCAAGCTCGATACGAAAATCCGGAACACATTTTGAAAGGGCTTCGATAGCAGTAGTGATAACCTCAATATCTGCTCGTTTTCCCTTTGCGCCGATAAGCTCGATACCAGCCTGCATCACCTCATTGCTCCGACCGGTAAGACCGGGATTATAGCGATATACACGCTGATTATAGTAAAGCCTGATAGGATGTCTTTCATGCATAAGTCTTGTTGCGACCATACGCGCAATCGGAAGAGTTGAATCCGGACGAACGACCATAAGGCGCCCCTTGGAATCACTCATCTTGAACATATATTCCATCGGAATACCGGATTTATCTTCGGAAAAGAGATCGTAAAACTCTATTCCGGGAGTGAGCACCTCATGGAACCCTCTCGCAGAAAAAACATTTCCGAGGAGCATCGATACTGTTCGGTTAGCAAGACATTCTTCAAAGAGAAGATCTTTTGTCCCTTCCGGTGTAATAATTGAATAGTCTTTCATTTAGATATACCTCATAATCTTATTCTTTACTTTCATTAGGTAAAGTGGTAATATAATAATATGATATTATACTAACATATAAAATATGATGTGTCAAGTATTAATATTAAAAAAACAACAGAAACGGATCGCAGCAATCAATTGTGGAATTCCACAAAGTTCCTTAATTTGAAAAATATGGTTATTTTAAAAATTTTAAAACTTTCATTCTTACTAAATAGCACAGAAATATCATTATAATTAAAAAAATTTGTAAAAATCTTGAAAAATCTCTTGTATTTAGCATGATAATGTGGTAACATTATATTAAAGGATAATAATCCGGTAATAATATTGTCAGAATCTATTTTAGCATTTTCATTATCATTTAATTTTCATTATCCGTAAAATGCAAAATCAGCAAAAATGACAATATTTTTTAAGCATAATACACAAACGAAAGGAGGTCTTTGGAATGTTCTGGGAAAGATTTTATGGTCTGTGCCAACGCGTTGGAAAGAAACCCAATCCTGTAGGAAAAGAAATAGGTTTATCCTCCGGTATCATCAGTAAATGGAAAGCAGGAGGTATTCCGAACGGCGAAACTCTTATGAAACTGTCGAAATATTTTAATGTATCTGTTGACTATCTTCTCGGTATCAGCCCTCAAATTGAAATCAAGGAGAATTTTCTTAAACCGATCTATACAGATACTGATCTGAAAAGACAGATTCTAGATGATCTCGACTGCCTGAACAGCGTAGGTCTTGCTTATCTTGCTGAATACTCTGATTACTTAATCACCAGACTGAAGCATCAGAAGGAGGAAATGATAAAGGAAACGAAGAAGAAATAATACCAATGAATAATTAATAACATTCAAAAAGCCTGCTTTGTAATACGATACAAGGCAGGCAATTTTTATATTTGAAAAAGCATCTCTGAATATCAAACCCAGAGATGCTTTGCTTTCACTGTTTCAGGAGAACTGTCTCCCCTGTATCAGTTTGATTCATCAATACATTCCGCCCATACCGGGATCTCCGGCAGGCATCGGAGGTGCAGGCTCCTTAATATCAGCTACGAGAGATTCAGTAGTGAGAACCATAGCTGCAACAGAAGCAGCATTCTGAAGAGCGCTTCTTGTTACCTTTGTAGGATCAACAATACCGCTGCTCATCATATCTACATATTCCTCTGTAAGAGCATTGAAACCAAAGCCGGTCTTTTCAGAGGAAACGATCTTGTCAACGATTACGGAGCCTTCAAGACCTGCATTTGCAGCGATCTGGCGAACCGGCTCTTCAAGTGCTTTAAGAACGATCTTTGCACCTGTCTTTTCATCGCCTTCAAGAGTATCAACGAGTGCGGAAACAGCACCGATAGTATTGAGCAGAGCTGTACCGCCGCCTGCAACGATACCTTCTTCTACAGCTGCCTTTGTAGCTGCAAGAGCATCCTCAATGCGGAGCTTCTTTTCCTTCATTTCGATCTCAGTAGCAGCGCCGACCTTGATAACAGCAACACCGCCTGCAAGCTTAGCAAGACGCTCCTGGAGCTTTTCTCTGTCAAAGTCTGATGTTGTAGTCTCGATCTGAGCACGGATCTGACCAACACGGGCAGCGATCTCTTCCTGAACACCTGCACCATCGACGATGATAGTATTTTCCTTGTCCACCTTTACCTGACGAGCACGTCCGAGCTGGTCGATAGTTGTATCCTTCAGCTCAAGACCGATCTCCGAAGAAATTACCTGACCGCCTGTAAGAACAGCGATATCACGAAGCATTTCTTTTCTTCTGTCGCCGAATCCCGGAGCCTTCACGCCAACACAGGTGAATGTGCCTCTGAGCTTATTGAGAATAAGAGTCGTAAGAGCCTCGCCCTCGATATCCTCTGCGATAATAACAAGCTTTTTGCCGGACTTTACGATCTCCTCGAGGAGCGGCAGGATCTCCTGGATATTGGAGATCTTCTTATCTGTAATAAGGATGTAAGCATCATCAATAACAGCTTCCATCTTATCTGTATCTGTGCACATATAAGGAGTGATGTATCCTCTGTCGAACATCATACCTTCAACGACCTCTGAATATGTCTCAGCTGTCTTGGATTCCTCAACAGTGATAACGCCGTCGTTTCCGACCTTTTCCATAGCCTCTGCAATAAGGTTGCCAATGAATTCATCAGCTGCGGAAATAGTAGCAACTCTTGCGATATCCTTTGAGCCTTCAACGGGCTTTGAATTCTCCTTGAGCTTCTCTACAGCAGCATCTACAGCCTTGCTGATACCCTTTTTCAGGATCATCGGATTAGCGCCTGCTGTTACGTTTTTCATACCCTCACGGATAAGAGCCTGTGCAAGAAGTGTTGCTGTTGTTGTACCGTCGCCGGCAACATCATTTGTCTTGATAGAAACCTCTTTTACAAGCTGAGCACCCATATTCTCAAAGGGATCATCAAGCTCGATCTCCTTAGCGATCGTAACACCGTCGTTTGTGATAAGCGGTGCGCCGAATTTTTTATCAAGAACAACATTTCTGCCCTTAGGACCAAGGGTGATCTTTACTGTATCAGCGAGCTGGTCGATACCGCTCATAAGAGCCTTTCTTGCATCCTCGCCGTATGAAATCTGTTTAGCCATAATAAATTACCTCCGTTTTATACAATTATTCTACTACAGCCAGAATATCAGACTGACGAACTATGGTATATTCCTCACCGTCAAGCTTGACCTCAGTTCCGGAATACTTGCTTGTGATGACCTTGTCACCGACATTTACATACATGGTAACCTCTTTGCCATCTACCATTCCTCCGGGGCCGACTGCTACTACTGTAGCAAACTGGGGCTTCTCCTGAGATGCAGCTGTTAGTACGATACCGCTTTTTGTTGTTTCCTCAGCTTCCTCAGCCTTTACAACAACTCTGTCGAGTAACGGTTTAATAGTCATAATATATTGCCTCCTTAGCAAATATAATTAATATAATTATTTTAGCACTCTCTGTTCCCGAGTGCTAAAAATATTGTATACCCTTTTTACCGAAAAATCAAGACTTATTTGTAATATTCATAAAATTTTTTTATTTTTATCTTTATACAGAAAAAAACCGCCGGCTGAAAAGCCGACGGTTCTGAATCAAATCAGAAGTTATTATTGTTATTAAAGCCATTATTAGCGTTAACATTAACAGAGTTCTGATTGTTGAAATTATTCTGGTTGTTGAAATTATTCTGATTATTGAAGTTATTCTGGTTGTTGAAGTTGTTCTGATTATTGAAGTTATTCTGGTTATTGAAATTATTGAAGTTGTTAGGATTATAGAAGTTGTTCTTCGGAGGCATCTTCTTCATGAATGCAATCACAGAAAGCACACCTGTACCAATAATTGCAAGAAGAAGGATTATTCCCCAGAAGCTGAAACCGAAGCCTGCACCGGGAACCATGCCTATCATTGCGTTAATTGAAATGAAATTAATAAAGCTTGATATAAGAGCGATAAGTCCTAAAGCAGGACAAATAAAATAAGTAAGTCCGGCAATCGGAAGCTTCATTATAGCCTTGTGAACAGGAGGAATGAGAACAACTACTGATACAAGCAGCATAATTACAAAGAGAACATTTGCAAATCCAATTCCGCCTAAGCCAACTTCACTAAGCATTCTGCTGTCCCCGAGACTTGCAAGGAATCCGTAGCCAAAACGAGCATAAGATGATCCGCTGCTGATTTTAAGAGACGGCATAAGTGCAAGGTAGAAACAAATGATTGGAAGAATAAACGGACCGTATTCAAAAGCAAACTCATCAAATTTCGGAAGCTTAAGAGAATCCTTGTCTGTGATTAATCCAAGAATTGAAAGAACAACAGACGCAAGGATAAGCAGCATAAGGATCCATCCGCAAACTGAAAGATGTATAGAAATACTTGTATAACTGCTTACGAGAACAAGGCAGGCATTATAATTGAAAATATTGATCAATGCTGAAATAATAGCAACAAGCTCAAGACCAGGAAGTACAAGATCAAGAAGTCTGCCGTTGGGCTTTTCTTCTATAAACTTATAGATATGAGGCTCAAAGCGCAGGATCATAAGAACCAATGTAAAGATAAGGAGTACACCTGCTAAAACGAAACCTCCGTTTACAGCGTCCCCGCGAAGATCAGTACTGAAAAAGCCTGTTGTAGTACCTGCACGAAGCGTTGATGCTGATGATACTGAAACATATGCTGCAAGATTCGGCAGGAATGAGAAAATGAATACCAGAAGAGCCAACATATAGGGACCAAACTTAAATATAGTCTTGGCAGGATTTGCAAAATTGAACATTGATGCAAAATTCTTGCCGAACTGGTTAAAGAAGCTGTTTGCGTCAAAAACATCCTTAAGGCTCATTCCGCAGTTTGTGCAGATGACCTGCTGAGGATTATTAACTGCTGTTGCACAATGCGGGCAGAATGAAGCACCCTGACCAACCTTGACACCGCACTGAGTGCAAACGACCTGATTATTCATGACCTGAGCACCGCAGTTACGGCAATACTTTTTCGGCGGCAGATACTGAGACTGGTTCATCTGAGCATTGCTCTGGAACTGCTGAGCCGGAGTCTGCTGAGCATAAGGCGTATTGGTATTGTTGTTTGCAGCAGGACCATCAGAAAACTTGTTTCCGCAATTCATACAGAAAGCAACACCAACTTGTCTTACCTGACCGCACTGCTCACAGAAAGCCGTACCCATACCTTTTCTGGTACCGCAGTTCTGACAAACATTATGTGATTCTTCCATTTGTGAACCACAGGATTTACAAAACATACCACAATTCCTCCTGACAATAATATAGTTTACTATCGAAAAAACAATAGTAACGGAAAGTTGCTAAAATGATTATACGCTATTCGTCAATTCAAGTCAAGCAAAAACGACAAATACTCACACAATTACCTGATAAACTATTATTTAAAACCAAATTTTAGCAATTATTTTCCAAGTTCTTCTGCTCTTCTCGTACAAGCTGCCATGGCATCAGCTATTATTCCGGGTACATTGTTTTCTTCAAGAACCTTCATAGCCTCAATTGTTGTACCGCCCTTTGAACATACCTTTTCGATAAGCTGTTCCGGGGTATCAGTACCCGAACGAAGCATTTCCGCACTACCCTCAAAGGTCTTGCATACAAGACGAAGAGCCGTATCTCTGTCAATGCCTACCGATACAGCATAATCTGTCATAGCCTTAGCGAAAAGATATATATATGCAGGGCTGCTGCCGTTTACAGCAATAATAGCATTCATCTGCTCCTCCGGGAGGATCACAGCCTCACCTGATAATGCAAAAATATTATATATTTCATCAAAATCGCTGTCGGATATATTTTCGGAACGGCATAAAGCGGTTGCGCCTTTTCCGAGAAGAAGAGGAGTATTAGGCATGACCCTGACCATCGGACAGTCATGTCCTATTCCCTTGCGGACATATCCTATCGAAATACCTGCTGCGATCGTAACGAAGATTTTTTCATCAGTTACCGCGGGGCTGATCTGGGACAGTACTATATCATATACCTGCGGCTTTACAGCGAGAATAATGATATCACATTCCTCAACCAGAGAAGCGCCGCTTTCGGCAGAGGATACCCCTATCTCTGCCATTGCCTTACGTTTTTCCTCATCAGGGTCAAATATACAAAGCTGCTGTTCGGTTTTAGCGTGATTGAGAAGTATACCGCGTATCATCGCAGTTGCCATATTACCTGCACCTATAAAACCTATTTTTTTTTCACTCATTTTATAACACCTCTTGAATATTCTTTGCACCATTTCCAGTGCAAGCTGTATTAATTATAATCCGTCAGAAACAAAAAATCAATAGGGTAGACGCTCGCTGGGCTGCCCTACCTGGGGCGTTGCCCCAGACCCCACCAAAGGCTCCGCCTTTGGAATCCGCCAGGGAGCAAGCTCCCTGGACCCTTGCACTTCGTGCAATTCGCGTAATCGTTCGTTCCGCTCACTCTGC
>CADCGS010000042.1 GCA_902801055.1 uncultured Ruminococcus sp.
CGATCTTTCCGTCTGCTTGCGGCGGCGCACCTGTCATAAAGTATAGACCGCGAGTAGTGAATGTTCGGTATGAGTGCAGAGCGGAACGGAGTGGAGCGAACCCCGCGAATTGACAGCGGAGGCACTCCGCCGCTCCGCTCACTCTGCACCCGTAAGGAATCTTTGTAACCCGCGCCCGGAATTAAAGTATCGGGGAACAGAACGCCGCCGCACCTGTCAATAAAGTAAAGACCGCGAGTTACGAATGTTCGGTACGAGTGCAGAGCGGAACGAAGTGGAGCGACCGGCGCGAATTGAGAGCGCAGGCACTGCGCCGGGCACGCACCGCCGCTTAGTACATAACCGTGTTTTTGTAATACACATTTCTCACGCACATAAAAAAGCAGCAGACCGGAGCCTGCTGCCGCATAGGTTTTATTTTGCTCTGAGTGCCTGCTGGAGCCAGACATAGGCTGTATCTATAGCCGAAAAAAGGTCGGGCTGCTCGCTGGTTTTTTCTACTGCCTTCTGGGGGCTGACATTGATATCGGTATTCATAAGCTGGATGAATGTCTTATCCGCAAGCTCAAGCGCCTGTGCTGACGAGCCCTCCTCCGCAGGAGAAAGCTTTTTCTTTGATCTTACCTGTATTCTGACAACATAATTGTCGCGCATATCTCCGTAATAAAGAAGATCACCGCTGCGTACCAGCGGCTTTCCCTTATACATCGGAAATTTCGTTTTTGTTTCCGCCATCTTCTTTCCTCCGTTCATTGTAATACCGGGGGATCATTCACGGGATCAGTGTATTGTCCCCCCTTGCGGCGGAGCCATTATTTGTCAAGATAATTCCTGAGAAGAATTTCCAGGAGATCATCCCTGTCTATCTTTCTGATAAGGCTCCGTGCGTTATTATTTGTGGTGATATAGGTAGGATCCTCGGACAAGATATAGCCTACTATCTGGTTAATAGGATTATAGCCCTTTTCCTCCAGCGCCTTATATACCGTATTCAGTATTTCCTTTACAGTTATATCCCGATTATCCGGTATCTTGAATACTATCGTCTTATCTGTTACGTCTTTTCGCATTTATACCACCTCCGCATTTATTTTATTTTACCACATTCCGCCTCAGATTACAATACATTTTTATGAATTATTTCTGTATCACCCACCGGAGCGGCGGTGCGGGCACGCACTGTGGGGCCAGGGAGCTTGCTCCCTGGCGGTGTTGTCTTTATTATTCCCGTCGATCAATAAGCTGAAAGCTGAGGTCACTTTCAAAGCTGCCGTCAAGTCCCGCTGTGATATAAAGCTTTCTGTCGGTGTCAATAAGTATCATGTCAAATTCATCGCTGTGCGAGCGCCAGTATTGTACAGCCTTTTCCCTGCCCATAACAAAGCAGGCTGTGGAAAGTCCGTCGGCAAGTGTTGCATCAGCGCTGACTATAGATACAGAAACAAGGTCGCTTTCCGACGGATGACCCGTTGACGGATCCATAATATGATGGTAGGTCTTTCCTTTTTCGGTAAAAAAGCGCTCATATCCGCCCGAGGTTATGACAGCCTTGTCGCTGACGGAAACAATTCCGGCAAGACTGCTGCTGTCCTCGGGATGGTCAGGGTCGGTTATGCCGCACCGCCAGAGTGAGCCATCCTGCTTTTTGCCGCAGCACTGTACATTCCCCCCGAGAGAAACGATGCCTGAGCTGATACCGTATTCGCTGAATATCTTCATAACGCGGCCGCTCGTATAGCCCTTGGCGATGCCGCCGAAATCTATCCCCTGACCGCTGCCGAGAGTAAGCTTGCCATTATTGTAATTCAGCCTGTCAAAGCCCGTATCCGCAAGCACAGAACTTATTTTTTTCTCATCCGGGACGGACTGCTTATCCTCCGTAAAGCCCCAGAGCTTCATCAGCGGATAGATGGTTATATCAAACGCCCCGTCCGTTTCCTCATAGATACGCCTTGAATAGCCGAGCAGTGCCGCTGTATCCTCCGATACTGTCCCGCCGCCGTCTTCATTCGTACGTGCGATCTCGCTGTTTTCATCCCCGACAGAAAGAAGACTGTCGAGCCGCTTTATTTCTTTTTCGGCTGCATCAAGAGCCTCGGCGCTTTTTTCACCGTAAGCCGTAAGCGTCATATATGTATCCATCGCAAAAAGCTCCCTGGTGTTTTCTTCAGCCGGGGAAGACTTGTCTGCTGCGGAGGGATCACCCTCCCCGCAGCCTGCGGAGAATATTACGCATACCACCGCCAAAAACAGGCAAATGTATTTTTTCATTTTTCCTTTCCCCTTGTATCATACTTGACAAATTGCGGACACGCACTGCGTTTATTGTGAAATGCAGCACAGGTTCGGGAGTGTGGAGTGTGGAGTTGTTTTTCACTCCGACGGAAACGCGCCGGTATGTCACCGTCAAAGCCGTACTTGTCAAAAAAGTAAAGACCGCGACTGATAATACTATCGCCTTGTGCGCAGAGCGCAGGCATATCAAGAATTATTCCGTATCAAAATCCGGCAGGCGGCGTATAAGCTCACCGCCGAGTATCCCTATTACTGCGCCGGACGCCATGCCCGTAAACCATAGTACGGCAAGATACCACGCTACCGAAGCCGTATTTGTAATAAGCACCGCAACTATTATCTGCCCGACATTATGCGCTACTCCCCCCGCAATACTTACCGTAACAACACGGAAGGCTCCGCTCCGTTTCAGCAGTATCATCACTAAGGTGGAAACCATTCCCCCCGCAAGACTGTACATCAGCGCCGACGGCCCTCCGAACAGCAGCGATGCCATTACTATCCTGAGAACATTCATGGCCATAGCACTTTTGCTGCCGGTTTTATACAGCGCCAGCACAACAATTATATTTGTCAGCCCCAGCTTCATTCCCGGTATCGGAAAAAATGCCGGCACCTGCGATTCTATATAGCTCAATACAAGCGCTATCGCTGTCATTACACCGTAGACAGCTATTTTTCGTATATTTTTCCCTCGTCGTACTTCATTCTTTCTCTTCTTCATTTCACTATCACATCAACGCCGCTGTCTGTATTATCCTGAAAGTCATCAGTTATCTCTATTACCGTCTTATGCGGCAGACATATCACCGACTGACCCTTCAGGCTTATCCTGCCCTGCCTTACGCATAATTTATCGGGACAGTCAGCATCCTCTATCCGGGCAGTGCCGTCCTCTATAACAAGGATATTCCTTCCGCCCTCGCCGTTCAGCTCTACCCGTCTGTTTTCATTCAGAGGATAAACTGACTTCTTTTCCCCGTTTATCCGGACAAGAACGCTTTTCCCTCCCTGTCCTCCGATAACAGCGAAAAGCAGGACTATCCCCCCGACAAGTAGCAGCGCCGCAATAAGCAGGATATCCTTTTTCTTTACCATAATATCACCATATGTACATTTATTGATATCAGCATTTTACCGTCCTGATACGCTCAATGCCTTTGTCATGCATCAGCTCCGCAGTTTCAGGCGATATCTCCTCTCCCGGCATAATGAGCGGCACCCCCGGCGGACACGGACAGGCTGTATCTGCTGCTGTCCTTCCGGCAGCACAGAGAATACTGACCTCCTCGGACGGAGACAGCACCGCCTCCCTGAGCGTCATTTTCTTCTCCGGCAGAACAAAGCCTTCATGCCTTCCCGTCACCGGCGCAGATATCGGCATATCAAGTATCGCTCTGCGGACACGCTCAATATCCCCGTCAGTATTGAACGGGGTAACGATAAGCACAGCGTTTTCTCCGTCACAGAATTCGCAGTCGATGCCGCAGCCTTCAAAATATTCCTGCTGCGCCTGTCCCGTAAGCCCGACCGCCGCAGTATTCAGCGTGAGCCGCAGCGGGTCACATTCTCCTCCGGGGCGCGGTATCCCCCTTTTATCGGCGATCATTCTCAGCCCCGCGACAGTATCCTCACACCGGCGGTAATCCTCCCGTCCCATGCCGTTCATATATGTGACGCAAAGGTCTATCGAACTCATTATGATATATGAGGGACTTGTCGAGCCGAACAGAGCCATTGCCTGCTTTGCCTCCTGCGCCGGAATGTTCCCCGCAATATTCAGCAAAGCTCCTCCGGTCAGCACCGGCAGGGTCTTATGCAGCGAGCACGCCGTCATATCCGCCCCGAGAGCAAGCGGGTGTCTGTTTTCCCTGAGAAAGGCAAGATGCGAGCCGTGTGCATTGTCAACAAGCAGCAGCGCTCCGTATTCATGGCATATCCCGGAGATCGCTCCTATATCGCACAGCTCCCCGTAATAGCTCGGCGAGGTGATATAGCACGCTGTGATACCGGGACAAGCTTCAAATGCTGCGCGGACATTTTCCGGAGATATCCGCCCGGTATAACCGTTTCCTCCGTCCGGCATGAGCCATACCGGGTCGATGCCCAGCAGAGCCATTGCATTTACAGCACTCCTGTGTGCATTTCTTGCACATAATATCCTGCCGCCGCGCATTGAAGCAAGCCGCAGCATCGCCTGTATCGCAAGGCTGCAGCCTCCGGCTGAAATAAGGCTCCTCCCCGCGCCGAAAAGCTCAGCTGCACGCTGCTCTGTGCGGAATATCACATCACTTGCCTCATACAGTGCATCCGTATCGGGCAGCTCCGTATAATCGACCCTAAGCAGGTCGGGAGAGAAAAACCTCCCCTTATGCCCCGGAGTATGAAAAGAGGCACGCTCAAGTGCCTCATGCTGTATAAGTCTGTCATAAAGCGGAGATGCTCCGTCCATGAAAAGCTCCTTTCGTACCATTCACTGCATTACAACGAGCAGAATGGAGAAATAGTGGAATACACTTCCTGCCACCGTAAACAGGTGCCATACGGAATGGAAGTATTTTACTTTTTTTATTGCATAGAATATTATCCCGACCGTATACAGGATCCCGCCTATCAGCAGATAAAGCAGCGAAAGCCGGTTCACCGTTTCAAGCATCGGCTTTACGGCGATTATTATTACCCAGCCCATCAATATATAGCACACTACCGAGGGCTTGCGGAATTTTTCAAGGTCAATGGAATTAAATACGATACCAACCGCCGCAGCGCCCCAGACGATACCGAACAGCACCCACCCGAGTGCTCCCCTCAGAGGCACGAGCGTTATAGGAGTATATGTCCCGGCTATGAGAAAAAATATCGTATTATGATCCATTACCCGGAAAAATTTCTTTGCCCGGATATTGGTTATCGCATGATAAAGCGTTGACATCGTATAAAGAATAATAAGCGACGCTCCGTATATTGCCGAGGCAACGACCGCCCATGCATCACTGTATACAGCAGAAACAACGATGAGCACGACCGTTCCCGCAACAGAAAGCAGCGCCCCTGCGCCGTGAGAAACGGAATTGAATATTTCTTCACCAAGGCTGTAGCGCCGCAGCCTTTTGCTGTCCCGGAGCACAGCTGCCGTTTTTCCTGTTCCCATGAATATCATTCCTTCCTATCCCAGAATTTCCGCTATAAGCGCATTGGACACCATAAATCCCTTTTCCGTGAGCGCTATCCCATTTTCACTCACATCCGCAAGACCCGCCGCCGTAAATTTTTCCGCCCGTCTGCGGATGCTCTGCGGTATTGCTGTGCCAAAGCGTTCAGCATATCTTTTTTCCGTAAGCCCCCCGGCAAGACGGAGCGCAAGCATAATAAATTCCTCACTGCTGCCGCCGTCACCGTCAGGAACTATCCTTCCGTCATAAAAATCCTGCATATTCCGCGGAGAATAATATCTTTTCCCCCGGTAAAACGAATGTGCCGAAGGGCCGATGCCCAGATATTCCTCATCGTGCCAGTATTTCAGATTATGGCGGCTCTCATAGCCCGGAAGGCAGAAATTGGATATCTCATAATGTCCGAAGCCGTTTTCCCTCATCAGGGAGCAAAGATATTCATAAAGCTCCGCAGTTTCGTCATCATCCGGCAGCACAAGGCTGTCCCTTTTGTGATAAAAAACCGTACCCGGCTCTATTTTAAGTATATATGCAGAGATATGCACAGCTCCGCTTTCAATGCAGAACTGAACGCTCCGTTTCAGCTTTTCCTTTGTCTGCCCCGGAAGGGCTATCATCAGGTCGAGGGAGATATTTTCAAACCCCGCCTGCTTAGCTCTCTGCACGAACTGCCGCGCCCCCTTGCTGCTGTGTCTTCTTCCGAGAAGGGCAAGCTCCCCGTCATCAGCAGACTGAAGCCCGACGGAAATGCGGTTCACTCCCGCAAATCGAAGCATAGAAAAGTCGAGATCCTCCGCAGAGGGATTCAGCTCCGCAGTTATTTCACATCCCGGCGCCTCAGCGAACCTTTCCCGGACAGAGGATATTATTCTGCCTATTCGCTGTGCGCCAATAAGTCCCGGTGTACCGCCGCCGAAATAGACCGTATCAGCCCTGAGCTTTTCCGGAGAAGAAAAGTCCCTTATGCTGCCGCACAGGGCGGAGGTATAGCGGTCGGCTTCACCGCCGAGCGGCGGATGGGAATAGAAATCGCAGTAGGGGCATTTTGCAGCACAGAACGGGACATGGATATAAATACCGATATCCTTCATTTTTATTTCTCCGAATTCTTATGAAGTATGGTCAGCACTTCCGTGAACATAGTGATAAGGCATACCGCAAACAGACCTATATCCGTATATTTATAGACCTCGAAAGCCGCCGAAAGGTCATCATAGGTCGGATTGGACTGAGTTATCGCAAAGCATACAAAGCCGTTGAACGAATCACTCACAGCAGCATTGGCTATCGAGCTGTCGATAAGATATGTAGTAACGACAAAGAATATCAGCAAACAGATAAACACAGCTGCCACTATCGGGAAGGGCGGCTTATTGAGCAGTGCGATAACAAGGGCAGACAGCACGAGCGCCAGCCCTGCAATAATAATTATCGGATTAATCATATTATCACTTTCCGTTGAATTTTCTTACTATAGCTGCGGTTTTAAGGATAGCGACCTGAGTTTTGGAGTCAGGTATCTCATTATTGAGCACCATCTCCTCAGCCTTATCGAGGGGGATACGTTCAACGCTTACGAATTCATCCTCATCGAGGTGCTGCTTTTCAAAATGGTCAATCTTACAGAAGTAAAGGTGGATTATCTCCCCGCAGTAGCCGGGGCTGGGATAAAGCTTTCCGAGGGTGATATATTCGCGGCCGACTGCGCCCGTTTCCTCTAAAAGCTCACGCTTTCCGTTTTCGAGAGGGTTCTGACCCTTTTCCAGCTTTCCTGCCGGAAGCTCGAGCGTCACCTCTTTATAGGGATACCTGAACTGTCTGACAAACAGCAGCTCATTTTCCTCAGTCAGAGCCGCAACGCACACACCTCCCGGGTGGGCAACTATTTCCCTCATTGCCTTTTCACCGTTTTCAAGCTCAACGGTATCATGCATAACATGGATCACCTTTCCCTCAAAGATGCTTTTCGATTCCAGTGTCTTTTCAAACAATTTCATTTTTTCTCCTCCTCGCTGATCATTCCGTGTATTTATATTATATATCAGGTGCATGAAATTGTAAATAGAAAAAGCACTCCCGGAAGCATTTCAATTTCCGGAAGTGCTGTAATTCTGTTGATTTTATTTGCCCAGAGCCTTTTTGAATTTAACGATGAATATTGCAAACGAGATACATGAAAGGAACGCAAGTATCCCGACGTATATCCAGAAATGGTTGAACAAAGAGGTCATATAGCCGATAAAAAGACTATAGAGCGACCGGTCGTCAAGGTTGATCTTCGGTATGATACCCGAGATCATGACCACAGACGGTATCACCGCGACCGTAAGGAATGCTCCGGTAAAGCCGTAGCACAGGTAGCGGAAACGGCGGTGCATATACTGGTTCGTAAAGAATATTATTGCCGCAATGACCAGAGCAAACACACCGAGACCGATCTCGGCAGCTCTCAGCGGAGTATCAAGCTTATACAGATAGTTTCCCACCACCGAGAAAAACGGTATGGAGACCATATTGACATAAACCTTCGACATATGATCGACAAGATAGGAAAGATTTTCCTCGCTTGCCTTGTTCCTGTCGATATTATTCTTTTCTATATATCTGTCGAGTGCAGCCATAAGATCCTGCTTGAAATGCATTGTATCCACAAGCGTCTTTTTACCTGAATAGAAGGAGGAAATATATTCTCTCTCTATCTCGATAAGATCCATGTCCTCGACAAACTCATCAACAAATTCATCGGGCAGTCCGCTTGCGTGTCCGACGCTTTTGAATTTATCCGCCATTTCATCCTTGACCATATCATAGTATCCCGTATCAGCCATACAGCCCATCATGAAATCATTTGAAAATACGGTCATCCTCAGCGTGAGGCATATCGAAAGGAGAAACAGCGAAAATGCCAGCATAAAAGAAAGAAAGATATATACGGCAGATTTCACCCTTGAACCCTTTTTCCTTTTATGTCTGTGTTTATGCTTATGCTCATGCTCATGAACATTTCGGAATTCAAGCTCCTCGCCGTCGTCAGCGTCTGTTTCCTGCTCATCGTCAGGCTCCGGCTTCCTGCCGGAATCAATATCTCTGCTGCTGTCCTTTTCGGATGCGGAGTCTTTTTCCTTTTCAGCCGCAGGCTCCCGCTTATTTGCGAACACATTATTTCCGCTGCCAAAGCCGAGATCTATTTCCTCTCCGGGCTTCAGCTCCGGCTTATGCATATGCCTGTGCTCATGTTCATGCTCATGACTATGCGTATGTTTATTTTTATTTGACATATCAACACCTCACTCAGCTGCTTTTATCCAAAACGGGACCCGAAATATACTTTGCATATACAAAGCACCTGTCAGGCGTCAGACCAAGTTCGTCAAAGGGATAGCAGGTATACATGATAAGATTTTCCGTTCTGGAGGAAAGGTCATATGCGGTTCTGTCATTATGATCCTTCACCTTTACGTCGGTTATCTCATAAGTATAGTTTCCGTAGCTTGTACGGATCTTTACCTTCTGACCCTTTTTCGCATATTTCAGCCCGTTAAAGAAGGTGTTGTTGTGACCGGCAACGAGAATCGTCCGCCCGTAGCCCGGTATAAAGCTTCCTGAATATATGCCCACACCGTTATTAAGCTGTATATCACCGTCGCCGAAAAATAATCTGTCGTTTATCTGGCAGTCCTCAATTATCAGCTCTCCGAACTGCTCCCCGTAATACGGGAAATGGATCGTTGACATAGGGACTGTTTTCTGTTTTTCCGGATCGGAACCGTTCTCCGCTTCCTCTTCCTCTTCCTCAGGCACCGGCACAAAAACATTCCTGAATTCTGTTGAGAAGTTTTTTTCGCCGTCCGAGAAAAATAATGTAGACATAGAAACAAAACCCGATATAGGCGGATATACTATCAGCGTACATATGCCGAGTATAAGTACACAAAAGATAATGGGAAGAATTATAAAATTCTTCCCATTTATCGAACGATGTGACGAGTGATGCTTACGCATCAGCAGACTCCTTCTTGGAAGTCTTCATAAGGTAGATGCCTGCAGCAGCAACCATCAGAACGCCTACACCTGCAACAGCTGTTACAGAGGGAACATCAAAACCTGTGGTCTTGATCGGGTTGTTGTCAACCGGTGTCTTGTTTCCACTCGGAGTATAGTTATTGTCACCGTTTCCGTTGGGAACATTATTGCCGCCTTCACCCGGTCCTTCAGGAGTACCATTTGTTACAATAGCGATATCAGCAGGATGTGAGTAATCATCTGATCTTGCAACTGTAACCTCAGCGCTGCCGGCAGCAGCTGCCTCTTTAACAAGACTAGCAAGCTGATTGAACTGATCGTCTGTCATCTCGGAGATATGAGCTACGCCTGTGCTCTCAATGTAAGTCTTGGTCTCTTCAACCTTTGCGATTACATTGTCAGCCTCAGTACTGGAAAGATCAACATCATCCTGATTGAGATAGTTCTCTGCCTGATTCTTGTAGCTATCCGGAAGAGACTTCTCTACGCCAGCCATTGTAACTGTTGTATTGAGCTCATCCATGATGCGCTGCTCATCAGCGTTGATTCCGCTTACAGCAGATGTAACGGTTGCAGCAGAAGCTGCGACAGCAGCAGCGAGCATAGCCACGGAAAGAACCTTGAGTACTTTTTTCATGGGTATTACTTCCTTTCTATATTATCAATTGGATACATTGACAAAACTATAATTTGTTATCACAGTTTACTGTCTCAATATTATTCGGAGGTAAATATAAACTATACCACCTATATCCAATCTGTAACAATTATAGTATTTTATTTATATTTTGTCAATTATCATTTTTTTATTATTATCATTTTAGTGCAAATAATTAGTTAAATATAAAAATACGATACTATTTTTGGTGAAGTTGTACAATAAAATGCAAATTGATTATGGCTATAATTCTTTCAGGGATTTATAATCATCTGAATTATTTCTTTTTTGCTGCAATATTTTTCATTATTTACATTTTTTCCCTGAATATGCATTATTTTCCTCACTATCAGTCATTTGTCCGGCATGAAGCGTCTGTGATATGCAGCAGCAGAAATTTTTTGAAATAGTATTTTATAAGTATAAAAATTATGTTATAATTTTATCAGGCTCACGCAATATAACAGACGTCGATGTCCCCCGCCTCTATAGGCGGCGGGTGCCATGCGTCCGTCGGTGGTGGGTTAAAATCCCCCACCGACGCCCGCAGGAGCTA
>CADCGS010000043.1 GCA_902801055.1 uncultured Ruminococcus sp.
ATCCTCTCCTCTCGGCGGAATGAGCCTTGATTCACTGAAGGATTCCTTTAAATCCAATAACGGCAAATTTGAATACACCGGTGACGGTGAGGCTGAATTCAATGGACAGAAATACAGCTACGAGGGCTACAGCTTCAGCATGAAGGGGCTTCCGTCTCTGGCAGGAACTGCAGGCATAGACAGCTCCGATAAGAATGATAATAATGATAAGGAAACTACCGCCGATATCAAATGCTTCTATGACGATTACAATCTTATAGGCTTCTCCCTTGTTTCAGGCAAAAATGCGATCAATATTACCATAAATAAATTTGAGACTAAGGCCGACAGCAAGCTCTTTGAGGTTCCCTCTGACTATAAGGTCAAGGAGGATGACGGCTCCTATCTGGGCTCACTCTTAGGTATGTTCAGCGCATTGGGCGGAAATACAGGTATAAATATGGGTGGTCTTGACGCTTCGGCTCTTGATGCTGACGACGAACCGATCATCACCGCTGACTGATAAATACCAATAATTAATTATGCGTATTGCAAAGCCTCCCGTTCCGTCCGGAGCGGGAGAGCTTTTTTATACCCTCCGCAGCTGTCCCGGTCTGAGACTGCTGCAAAAAAATACTTCCCGGAGATTTTTGGTTTCCGGGAAGTTTCTGCTTTATATTATTTTATATTATATTTATGCCTGCTGCTTTGATAAGGATACCTTTCCTGTCTTGGGATACATAGAAAATGCGATATTCGTGCTGTGGTCAGCTATTCTTTCAAGATTTGTCAGAAGCTCCATAAAGAGAGTTCCGACTGTCGCATTACAGGTGCCCTTGCTGAGACGCTCAATATGGTTATCCTTGTATTCCGCAGTCTTTTCGTCGATCTCCTCCTCAGTGTTGCTGACAAGATCGATCATCTTCGGATCAATATGACTTGCTTTGAACATTTTCAGGGAATCGTCAATAATGTCTTCAACCAGTCCGCGCATCTTGACAACCTCCTGAAGAGCCTCTTCACTGAATGTCTCATCCTTGCGAATAAGGTTCTGTGCAAGCTCGCAGATATTTTCCGCATGGTCGCCGATACGCTCCATATCACTTACTACATGATAATATGAGCCTACTTTGAGCCGGTCGCTGTCCTCAAGATTAAGACCGTTGAGCTTTACAAGATAATTGGTTATCGCCATATTCAGATAATCTATTACCTCTTCATTTGCCTCGACCTCAGCGATAAGTTTTTCGTCCTGGTTGATAAATACCTCCATGGAACGCTCGAAATTCTTTTTCGACAGCCTGCCCATGCGCTCGATCTCCTTGGTTATCTGGGAAACGGCAAACGGCGGAGTCTTTAACATACGCTCGTCCACGAATTTCAGGCGGCTTGCCTCCAGCTCCGTTTCTTCCTCGCCTGGAATGATGATGCACGCAAGCTTGATGATAGCGCCTTCAAGCGGCAGAAGCACAAGCGTTGCTATTATGCTTGAAATGATGTGTACAAGCGAGATCTGGAACGGAACATTGTCCGTTACCGTTTGTATGAACGAATCAAAAGGCGTGAACATCGACAGGAAGGTGAATATCATCGTGCCGAAGAAGGTGAACAATACATAGGATAGTGCGGTTCGCTTGGCTGCCTTGGTAGCGCCTATAGAGGATATTACCGAGGTAACGCAGGCGCCGATATGGATACCGTATACCATATATACCGCATCCGGCAGAGCAAGCGCTCCTGCTGCACCGAGTGCCTGAAGTACGCCGACGGCAGCCGATGAGCTTTGTATCACCGCAGCAAACGCGATGCCGAAAATGATCCCGACAAAAGGATTGCTGACGGAGGTGATTATCGAGGAAAACTGTTCGGATGACGCAAGCGGCTTGAGATTGGAGCTCATTGTTGTCATTCCGAAGAAGAGTATGCCGAAGCCGGCAATGATCTGTCCGAGATATTTGGTATTGTTCTTCTTGCTGAGAACAACCATGAACGCACCGATGAATATTGCAAGCGGCGCATAATCGGAGATCTGTATCGAAAGCAATACACTGGTCACTGTGGTACCGATGGTGGCACCCATGATAACGCCCATCGCCTGACTGAGCGTCATGATCGAAGCATTTACAAAGCCTACACACATTACCGAAACGGCGGTAGAGCTCTGGATTATCGCTGTTACAACTATTCCGACGATAGCGCCGAGAAAACGGTTAGTAGTCAGCTTTTCGAGAAGTGTGCGAAGATTGGCGCCTGCAGCAAGCTCAAGTCCTTCACCCATAAGCCTCATACCGTAAAGAAACAGTCCGAGGCCGCCTAATGCGAGGATGATCTGCATCATAACTGAATGATCGAAGGTCATATCTCTGTCCTCCATTTTTCTTTCTTATTCTATTTATTTTTTTCTGTACAATACAATCATAGTACATAGCAAGCGACTTAATATTCCATAAAAGAAAAATATTCAATTTTATTATTAATACAAAATCACTTTGTTTTTGTCGAAACTTTTATATACTATTTAGTATAAAGGTACAGAAAATCGGTTTTAAAACAATAATGAGCATAAACGGCAGGCGTGAATTATCCGTCAGCACCTCAGCCCTCCGTACCGAAATGACCGTTGATAATACCGTCCGGGGTCTTGCCGACGATTACAGTTTCACCGATCAGAACAGTAGTTTCGACCCTTTCGCTGCCGCTGCCAGCGGGCATGATGACATGGATATCGGCGCTCACCCTGACAGACAGCTTATGTACCGTCTGGTTAATGCCGCCGCTTTCAAGCTTCTCCTCGAAATCACTGCTGACGCTGCCGGAGAGCGATATACAGACAGGTATCCCCGGTCCCATTCCTCCCCAAAGATCCGACCCTATTATCGTTCCGAGAGGAACATCCGTCCGTTTGTTGCGGATATCCTGAATAGCCTCCTGCACACGCAGAGTTATCATATTTTTGAGCTTATTAGCCTGGACTGTATTTGTACTCAGAGAGGTAAGCCTTCCGCCCTCCTGGACGCTGACAGTCTCGAGGGATTCCGGGGTTATCTGCATTTCATCAAGAACCTCGCTGACCGTTTCGTTTATTGCGGCGACAGCATAGCTTTTAGCCTGAACGAGAGCGATGCTCCGGGTAACGGGTCTGACCTTGAATTCCAGAAACAGCACTCCTGCTGCAGATAGCAGCAAAAGCACAGCGGCGACCCTTGCCGCCTTTTTGCGTTTATTTCTTTTATACTCCGGTCTGCGCATAAAAAAAATCACCTCTGTACATTATATACAGAGATGAAATGAATGTTAAGGCAATACCGAACAAAGATAGTGCCGCAGATGCGCCGCCTGTTTTACGGAAAAAGTGCAAGCAGCAGCAGTGCTGCCCTGAGCTGATAGGCGGTCTTTGCAAAGCCCCCAAAAGCTCGCTTGACCGGAGTGAGCAATGCCCGGGCAGACGTCGGCAGCTTTGCTCACGTTTTCATCGGCGGGGGATCTTTACCCACCACCGATGGACGTCAGTTATCCGGCTAACAGAGTTCTGATCCCGACGATGATAAGCACAACACCGCCCGCGATCAGGGCAGCCTGCGGATCAAGGCTGCGCAGTTTTCTACCGGCGAGATATCCGGCAAGACAGATCATAAACGTGATCCCTCCAATCACCGACACGGACAAAATCAAGCCCGACAAATTGCTTACTCCTGCCGCAGAGGGCAGGGCGATACCAACGGTAAGCGCATCTATACTTGTAGCAAGAGCGAGCAGCAGGAGCGAACGAGCCGAAAAAGGTACAGTTCTTTTATCATTTCCATCCGAGCGGCTGTCGAGCATCATTTTAATTCCGAGGAAGATAAGGATCCCGAAAGCGAAAATATGATCAAAGCCCTCGACGGCGCGGCAGCCGACCCTGCCGATGCTCCAGCCCGCAACGGGCATCAGCATCTGGAACAAAGCAAAGGTTCCGGCAGTGAGAACAGCCACAGTAAATTTTCTTGTTTTGTCTCCTGCGCCGCAAACCACCGAAACCGCAAAAGCATCTGCTGCCAGAGCTGCGCCGATAACAGCCGCCGTAACAATCATAAACCGCCACCCCTTTTATAGTTATTGTTCATACGCCGTCAATCTGCTTCATTTAAGGCATAGGCAACACCGCACAAAGAACGCCTTACGGCTTAGCACCGCATCTGCTGCGCCCGAAGGAAGTGCCCTTGGGGGGTACTCTTTTTCCGTCATTCTGCACTAAACTTGCTTGATAACCGTCAGGTCAACGACTCTCGTTTTGCACATTCCGGTGTTGCCCTAAAACCCGCGGTCTTAACTTTATTGACAGGCGCGGCACGCCGCCGCAGACGAACGTAAGGAGCGTATACAATAAATAACGGTCGCGGCTTAAAAAGCTTCCTTACGAGTGCAGAGTGAGCGGAGCGAACGATTACGCGAATTGACACCGGCGGCACGCCGGCAGCCCAGCAGGCAGATAATATAGATTATGCAAAGGCTCAGGAAAATATGAAAAAAGCCGCCACTATCGGACGGCTTTGAATTATGCGTTCTGTATAAGCTTGATTGCAGCTGCGGGGTCGGCTGCCTTGAAAACACCGGTTCCGGAAACAACAACATCTATCCCTGCCGCTGAGACAACGGAAGCGTTTTTTTCGGTAATGCCGCCGTCCGCTTCGATAAGTACAGGAAGTCGCCGGCGGTCGATCTCTGCCCGGAGCTTTTCCGCCTTGGGCATCATATCAGCCATGAAGGACTGTCCTCCGAAGCCCGGCTCAACGGTCATCACAAGAACCATATCTACCTTGTCAAGATAGGGGAAGGCGGTTTCTGCCGGGGTTCCGGGCTTCAGCACTATTCCGGGCTTTATGCCGCGGCTGCGTATCTTTGCTATTGTCTCATCAATATCGGAATCAGCTTCTGCATGGAAGGTTATGTAATCCGCGCCGGCATCCGCAAAGGCATCAATATAACTCAGCGGATCGGAGATCATCAGATGTACGTCAAACGGAAGCTTTGTAAGGGGTCTGAGCGCCTTTATTACCGCAGGCCCTATCGTCAGATTCGGAACAAAATGTCCGTCCATTACATCCAGATGGATGAGCTCGGCTCCGGCTTTGTCTATGCGGACGATCTCCTCTCCCATTTTTGAGAAATCACAGCTGAGCAGCGAAGGCGCTACCTTCATTTGAATCATACCTTTCCTTTGCCGCCCCGACGGACGGTAAGATCTTTGTTTTCATATTTTACGGGCATTATGTCTTTATCTTTTCTGTTTTCTTTGTACCGCAGACGTCAGGTCAGCTTTCTCGCTGCGGCAGAGACAAGTATCAGTGCTGCACACCAGAATCCGGTATACATCAGAAGCTCGATCCCGCCGAGCTTTTCAAAGCCCGAAACAAAGGATATCACGCTTACGAGCAAAAAGCCGAGAACGATGGCAAGCACCTGTATTATCTTTGCTATGGTTACAGTAGAGCGGATGCGTATACATCCCGATATTGCCGCGCTGAATGCGGTAACTCTGCCGTTTGTCGCAACGTATGCGCGAGAGGAACGCTCCTTTCCGGTCAGCTCGTTATGACATATCGTGCCCAGACCGGTCGGGAGGATCTTTATGCAGCGCTGATATATGCTGAATTTCTTAGCGATATGCTCCTGGGTGATATTCGGGTCGATCGTGCGGACGATAAGACTTACGCCGTTATCGGTAAGCTCCCTCAGAGCATGGGCTATTGCCCTGTCTACCTTATACGTAAGCACAAACATCGCGATAAGCTCACCGGACATGGATATGTAGGATATCTCGTTTCCCATGCGGCGGTATTTTTCCTCGACCGATTCCGGGGGCATTTCGATATTGTGCTTCTCCATAAGCTCGCGGTTGCCGAGAAGTATCCTCTGACCGCCGATCCAGCCGGAAAGACCCATCTCATCATCATACGATACACTGTCTACCGCCGGAACCATATGGCGGCGATCCTGTATGATAGTCTCAAATACATGGCTCATCGCTCCGCCTACGGCAAAGCTTACCGATGCGCCGGCAAGCAGGGCATCATTGAGCTTGCTTTCGTTGAAGGACTTTATACCGCTGAGAATGATATTCCCCTTGGGATAAAGCTGGGCTGATTCAAGCATAATGGCATTTGTATCACAGAACTGGTTCACTGCCTCATATCCGACTACCATTGCACCCTTTTTCAGGGATGAAGAGCAAAGGTTCTTCATCGGGATATTCAAGGCAACAAGACAGCAGACAGGGACGGTGATGAATGATATCACGGCGAAGGAATTGACGCCGCCTACAAAATCTGACTTCATCACTCCGTAGACTATGCCGCACATCAGCGACAGTGCCGTGGTAAAGGGAGCAAGGAATGAGGCATTGTCCTCTACCGGATCGGACGCATAGGAAAGATGAAGGAAATTGCTCATGAATTTCGATTTCTTCATATATGCGATGAGCGGACGGTGTATCGGCAGACCGGTGCAGAATTTATTCGCATTTGCATCGTCATTGAATATTTTGCCCGCAAGCCTTGCTTTTCCGCTGCAAAGGAAACGGAAATTGTCCGCTGTCCTTTTGATTATCAGCAGCTTGCCGAAGCTGTTGAACAGCAGAGCCAGCACCGCAAGACAGGAATAGAGATGATATGTGCCGTTGACATACAGATCCGGGATGAACAGGGCTGTGACTGCCTGCACAGCAGAGCCTGCAGCAGCGACCGCCGGGGCGGTATCACTGTTTCCTTTCAGATGGCGCAGAGCCATAATACCATTCACAATGGTATAGCGTCCCGCAAAGAATGCGACCGACATTATCAAAAAGCTGACTATACCGTAAACAAGCCATCCGTTGCGAAGCGTTTCAGTGAAAAGCGTCGGCATAGTCTGGGCAAATACTGCGGCGGCAACGGAGAATACGCTTGTCACCGCAAGCACTATCGTTCTTGCAAAAACCTTGCTGAAATTATAATTAATATCATTACGGATCTCGTCGGCATCCTCTTCGCTGCCGTAATCATCAATTTCCGGCTTTTCCTCGACGAAATCATCCTCTATATCAAAAACATCGCCCTCTGCGAAAAAAATACTCTTGATCCGTGCGCTGAATTTCTTTTTCTCCCCGGGAGGTTTAAGTTCAAGGGGCTTGGGGGCTTTTGCTGTCTGTGCAGCTTCCTCAGCCGGTTCTTCGTCAGAAGCCTTTTCAGCCGCCTTGGCGGAAGCCGGCTTCGGCTTCGGCTTTGGTTTTGCTGCCGGGGGCGGCGGGGCTTCGGCTGTCACGGCAGACTCGGAGCTTCCTCCGCCGTTCGGGTCATTTTTTCGCAGACGGCGGATATTTTCATATTCCTTCCGTACCGTGGCGGTGAATTTTCCCGCCATGACAACAAACGGAGCACTGTCATTATGTCTGTAGACCATAGGCTCGCTAATACCCTCGGCAAAATCAGTTGCCGGCTTGGATGTCGGAGCAGTATGTGAAAGCTCGTTTTTCTTCGGCTTTTCTTCTGTCGGCTTAGGTGTCGGAGCAGTATGAGAAAGTTCGTTTTTCTTCGGCTTTTCCTCTGCCGGCTTGGGCGCCGGAGCAGTATGTGAAAGCTCGTGAGTTTTTGGCTTTTCCTCCGCCGTCTTGGGTGTCGGAGCAGTATGTGAAAGCTCGTTTTTCTTCGGCTTTTCCTCTGCCGGCTTGGGCGCCGGAGCAGTATGTGAAAGCTCGTTTTTCTTCGGCTTTTCCTCCGCCGGCTTGGGTGTCGGAGCAGTATGTGAAAGCTCATGAGTTTTTTGCTTTTCCTCCGCCGGCTTGGGCGCTTGGGCAGTATGCGAAAGCTCGTGAGTTTTTTGCTTTTCCTCTGCCGACTTGGGCGCTTGGGCAGTATGTGAAAGCTCGTTTTTCTTCGGCTTTTCCTCTGCCGGCTTGGGCACTTGGGCAGTATGCGAAAGCTCACCCGTACTTTCCGGCTGGTCGTTCTGGGCAAGGGTATTCTGCTCGGGTATGTAGGTTATGGGAGTTTTGAGTATCGCCGCTTCCTTAGCCTTCATTATAGTTTCAAGAGTTATTTCTGTCTTTCCGCTGCCGCTGCTTTGTGCCGGAGCTGTTTCCTGTGTTTCAGGCTGCGAAGGCTCCTCCGGCTGTACAGGAGCTGCCTCCGACGCAGGCTCGGAAAGGGGCTTTTCCGGTTCCGATCCGGGCTTCTTTTCCGGTTCGGGCACCGAGGCGTCATATATTACCTCTTCATCATCATCGCCGTGAGCCGAAAACAGTACGGCACTTGTGCTGATGTAGTCGTTTTCGTTTTCCGGTTCAGTCTTTGCCGGCTGCGGCGCAGGCTTTGCCGTTTCAGACGGCTGTGCAGCCTTTACGGGGCTGTGCACCTCCTCGGAACGGAGCTTTTCCTCCCTGACTATATCTGCGATCATATCATCCGCAGGAGCTTTCTTTCTCCACGCGAATATACCGCCAGTCAGCTCGTCCTCATCGTCGTCATCCGCTTCAAATTCAGCATCCTCCGGCTGAGTGATTATTTCCCTGAGCTTTCCGATAAATGATCGGAGCTTTCCGCCTGACCCTCCGGGGCGTACTGCGGCTTTATCCTCAGCGGTATCCTTTTTCTCGGGTTCGTCGCCTTCTGCTGTCTGTGAAGCCTTCGCGGCTGCAGGCGGATCGGGTTCTTTCCTTTTCTGTGATCGTTCCTCTGCTTTTTTTCTTTTTTCTTCAAGCTGTCTTTGCTTTTCCTCTTCGATACGCTGCTTTTCTTCTTCAAGCTGGCGCTGCTTTTCTTCCTCAGCCTGTCTCAGCTTTTCTTCCTCGATCTGTTTCTGCCTTTCTTCCTCGAGGCGTTTCTGTTTTTCTTCCTCCTGCTCGCGCTGATGCTTGTTATAGGCCTCCTCGTTCTTTTTGAACAGACCTCTTATCGGCGAGTTTTCTCTGTTATCGGGAGTCTGATTATTATTATCCATTTTCTGCCTCCGACTATCCTGCCTGTTGTTATTCTGCCTTTATTCCCAGGCGCTGCCTTGTGAATTCATACATCAGTATTCCTGCCGCGACCGATGCGTTAAGGGAATTGATCCTTCCGAGCATCGGCAGAGAAAGCACCGCATCACATTTTTCGCGGATAAGTCTGCCGAGACCCTTTCCCTCCGAGCCAATGACAAGAGCTGCTGCTCCCGTAAGGTCGCCCTCGCAATAGGTCTGACCGTCCATATCGGCGCCGTAGACCCAGCACCCGCGCTCTTTCAGTTCGTCTATTGCCGCGGCAAGATTTGTCACCCTTGCAACGGGTACATATTCATATGCACCGGCGCTTGCCTTAGCCACTATACCTCCGAGACCTGCCGCCCTTCTTTTGGGAATAATTATCCCATGGGCGCCTGCACATTCAGCTGTACGGATTATCGCGCCGAGGTTATGGGGGTCCTCGATCTCGTCAAGGACGATAATGAACGGCTTTTCGCCTCTTTCCCCGGCAAGGGCAAAGATATCGTCTATGCTGCTGTAATCCTTCACCGCAGCAGAAACCGCCACGCCCTGATGGACTGCGCCGCCGGTCATATAGTCAAGTTTTTTCCTGTCAACCTCTTTGATGGTAATGCCTTTTTCCTTTGCAAGGGCGGTAATGACCTTTACTGAGCCGCTAAGCTCACCCCTTGCGATATAGAGACAATCTATAGCCCTGCCGGAGCGCAGAGCCTCTGTCACGGGATTTCTTCCCGAGATTATATCGTTAAACTTCCTGTCGTCATGATTATTCATAAGATCACCCTGTATCAATGCATAAGGATTTCCTGCTGCGAAGCTTTATCCCTCCGCAATCATATCTTTTAGTATAACACATTGCGCCGTAAAATAGAAGAGGATTTATGAAATATCCGTACAAAATTCCCTTTCGCGCCGGTATCGGGTGGAAATTAAATAAAAAAGTATTGCATTTTCCTGAAAAGATGGTATAATAATATCAGAAATAATTAAAAGGAGGCTTTTTCTATGGCTTACAAAATTTCCGATGATTGCATTTCCTGCGGTGCTTGTGCAGGTGAGTGCCCCGCTGGCGCTATCGCTGAGGGCGACGGCAAGTATGAGATCAATGCCGATGCTTGTGTAGACTGCGGCTCCTGTGCTGAAGTCTGTCCCGTTGGCGCTCCTTCTGCTGACTGATACATAATCAGTAAACCTACAGCCGGTACATAATGTATCGGCTGTTTTTCTTTTTATATCACGCACCGACGGCGGCGAAAACTCAGTGTGAGCAAGCGCTGCGTATGCGAAGCAGAGCGCTTTTTTATAAAAATACTCTATAGACCTGCACGACCTACACCACTATAGCTTTAGGCAATACCGCACAAAGATAGTGCCGCAGATGCGCCGCCAATTTTTTCGTCAGAACGTGCAAAACGAGCGTAGTTAACCTGACGGTTATCAAGCGAGTTTTCTGCGTATTGACGGAGAAAGAGTGCCCCCAAGGGCACTTCCTTCGGGCGCGGCAGATTGGTACTAAGCCGTAAGACGTTCTTCCGGCGGTGTTGCCTTAATTCATATCAGATTGTTATTTTTAAAAATAATTGACCGCCTGCTGTTCCATAGGGAATAACAAGCGGCTTTTTCTTCGTTATGTAAAAAATATCAACTATAGGCAACACAGCGCCCGCGCCGTAAGCCCAAGGAATGTATATTTATGAATAAATAAAAACACATTGCTGCGGCAATAATTTCCGTAAAGGGAGGAATTGCCGTGGTTTATAATAAGGTCGAAATATGCGGTGTGAACACATCAGGTCTGAAGGTGATATCTGAGGAACGAAAAAGAGAGCTTCTGCGGATAATCCGTCGCGGTACGCCGCAGCAGGCGGAGAACGCCCGGGAGGAAATGATAAACGGAAATCTGCGTCTTGTGCTGAGCGTGATACAGCGCTTTTCTTCGCGCGGCGAAAATCCGGACGATCTTTTCCAGGTCGGATGCATCGGGCTTATAAAGGCAATAGATAATTTCGACTGCGACAAGGATGTGCGGTTCTCGACATACGGTGTACCAATGATAATCGGAGAGGTGCGCCGCTATCTGAGGGATCATAGTCCCCTGCGCGTAAGCCGCTCTATAAAGGATACCGCATACCGCGCTATGCAGGTACGTGAACGGCTTCTGTCCGAAACCGGACGAGAGCCGACTGCCGCAGCTATCGCAAAAGAACTTGATATGCCGGAGGAAAGCGTCGTGCTTGCCCTTGAATCGGTAGTTGAGCCGGTATCTATATATGAGCCTATTTATTCTGACGGTGCCGATACGGTATATATTATGGATACGCTCGGCGATGATAACGACGACCGGAAATGGCTTGAGCGCATCGCGCTGAGGGAGGCCGTGAGCGACCTTGGAGAAAGAGAAAAACGTATCCTGACAATGCGATACCTTCGCGGAAAGACACAGATGGAGGTCGCAAATGAAATAGGTATAAGTCAGGCACAGGTCTCGCGGCTTGAAAAAAGCGCATTGATGAGGATAAGGTCTTCGATCGGGGCGTAGGGCAATACGGCTATGGAAAAATCCCCGCGGGCTTTTGGCTCACGGGGATAATTGCTGTTATTTTACAACTGTGACCTTGCAGGTAGATTCCTTACCGTTATAGGTTCGGACAGTGACGTAAGCCGTACCGGGCTTCATTGCCTTGAACTTGCCTGTCCAGTTTGTCTTTGTCATTATCACGACAGCACTGTTGCTTGTGCGGTATGTGCGTGTCGCGCAGCCTGCGTTCGACGGAACTGAGCAGCTCAGCGTTGCAGTCTGACCGACTTTCATCGTAAGATTCTTTTTGCTGATAGTGACAGACGTCGGTGCAGCCTTGACGGTAACCTTGCAGGTGGATTCCTTATGGTTATATGTTCTGACTGTTACATATGCGACACCGGGAGCAACTCCCTTGAAAACACCTGTCCATGTTGTTTTCGTCATTTTAACGATATTACTGTTACTTGAGCGGTAAGTACGGTTCGCACTTGCTGCGCCGCTATTCACACCCGAGTCAAGACTAAAACTCTCACCAACACCTATTGTTACTATGCCTTTTGTCAGAGTTACTTTTGAAGGAGCGTTTTTGACGGTCACTTTACATGACCTTTCAATGCCATTGTTCCATTTAGCAGTTACCCATGCCGTACCGTTGCCGACAGCCCTGACAACTCCCTTCTGATCGACGGTTGCTATTTTTGAATCTGACGTTCTCCACTTATATCCGCCAAATCCTCCGGAAGCGATAATACTCATTGCCTCGCCCTTTCCGAGAGAAAGACTGGTTTTGTTGAGTTTTTCCGGTTTATTGTTTTCAGGGGTAGAAATATTGAAGGTGTAGGTAGAATTGGAATGATTTGCACTTGTTATTTTTAAATAATATTGCCCCTTTGTCAAATAAAGCTTAAACCTGCTAAATCTGATATCTCCCGACAGAGAAAAATTATATATTTGCTCAATAGTGTTTCCTTCTTTATAAATATTAGCATACCAGTAAGTATATCTCCTGTCTATGTATGGATGCAAAAAATTTAGGGCAATACCGCACAAAGATAGTGCCGCAGATGCGCCGCCAATTTTTTCGTCAGATTGTGCAAAACGAGCGTAGTTAACCTGACGGTTATCAAGCGGAAAAAGAGCAAGCATATGTGGTGCTAAGCCGTCAGGCGGTCTTTGTGCGGTGTTGCCTTAAATACATTTCCGAATTCGATGTCATATTAAATCTATAACAATCGTCATCGTTGCTATTCTGAAGCAATCCATTATAATTCTTATTAATGGAAATAACATCTGCTGTATTATAATTATCATTTTTTTCTGTTTCCCAATTTGAGGCTGCTGTAGCATTTACTATAAAACTGTAATCCATAGAATTCCAATTTGCAGATTCAAATTTTAAATAATATTTACCCTTAGGCAGACCAAGATTGATGGTTTGAGATGATTTGACATTGAAATAAAAATAAGTATAATACATTTCGTCAATACTGTTATTGTCCCTGTATATAGTCATACACAGATATGGATAGTTTTTATCAACATAATCATGCGAGCAACTAACATTTACTTTCGAATCATTGTTTAATGTAAAACAATAATAATCCTCATCATTTCTGTCCTGCATAACCCCGTTATAGTTTTTATTTAAAGAGATACTATTTGCCGAATTATAACTATTATTAAACTCTTTTTCCCAGCTTGAAGTTGACGAAGCATTAACTTTAAAAGTGTAGTCCATAGAATTCCAATTGGCAGCCTCAAATTCTATGAAATATGTACCCTTAGGAAGACCGAGATTTATTGTTTGTGATGATCTGACATTAAAATAAAAATAAGTATAATACATTCTATCAATACTGTTATTATCCCTATATATAGTCAGACATAAAAATGGATAATTTTTATCAACATAGTCATGTAAGCAACTAACACTAATTTTTGAATCACTGTTTAATGTAAAGCGATAATAATCAACCTCATTTTTACGTGAAATACTATCCGTATAGCTTTGATTAACATTAATCTGCGCAGCACTTGCAAAGCTGTTCCCTGCCGCCTGAGCTTCAATACCGCTTTCTGCAACCTGCGGCAGAACGGTCGCCGCGCCTGTGCAGAGCACTGCCGCTGACATAAGCACCGCACTTACTTTTTCAACAATTTCTTTATTTTCATAAGAACACCTCCTGAAATCTATGCATAACTCCGTCACAAAAGTAACGTTTGGTTAATTTTAATATAAACATTACTACTTGTCAAGATTTTTAGAAAGAATAACTATATACCAATAATCATTCCTTCCGCTGTGTCAGTTGCTTTTTATGAATGATTGTGCTATACTATTTCATATTTGAATTATTGGAGGAATGATGCTCATGTCTCTTAACGTGAGTGAAATAATGTCGGAGGAATACGGCCATTGCGCAAGGCTGGAAAATGGAAAAACAGAAATGCTCGTAACTCTCGACTACGGCCCCCGTATCGTAAGCGTAAGCAAAAACGGCAGCCCGAACCTTATCTATAATACCGTTGACCCTGAAATACACCGCAACCATGGTCACAAAATGAGAATAGCTCTCGAAAAAAGCACTAATGCTGTCTATTGCGACGATACACCCGTCCGCTACAGCCTTATGGAGGACGGCGTCAGCTTCGTGCAGACACTTACTCAGCCTGCTCAGCTTGAATTGTCAATGGATATCGTTTTCAGCAGCGAGATCGGCAGCTTTATGGTCGTTCACAGCGTCCTGAACCGCTCTCTCGAGGATATCCGCCTTTCGATCTATACCGAAACACCTTTTCAGGACGACGGTTTCGTTTTTATCCCTCAGAGCAATATCCGTGAGACAGACCGCCCTTCAAGAATACTTACACTCTGGGAAAACTGCAGCTGGCGCGACAGCAGGCTTTTTGTCGGCGATCAGTACGTTACTGTCCACGATACCGACGTTCCTGACCTGCCAAGGCTGAAGCTCGGAGTAAATAATACCGCCGGCTTCTGCGGCTTCGTTCAGGAAAAATACGGCCTGATAAAAAGATATGTCCATAACCGCACCGCTCTTTATCCATTCCAGTCCTGCTCGGCATTCGCAACGGCTAATGAAAAATATATCAGCCTCCAGACAAACAGCCCCTTCTACATAATCGCCGAGGGGGAATATGCAAGACATATCGAAAGCTGGATCTTTACAGAATTTGACGGCTCCCTCCACCCGGATAACGAAACGGAGCTTGATGATTATATTAATTCCTTCTGAAAAAAATAAAGGTGAGCCGAAAAGCGTGAGGCTCTTAACGGAAAAATAAAAATCGAATAAGATAACAAAAATTGCTATAGATTCCCGTGACGAATCTATAGCAATTCTGTTTTCAATTATTCAATTATTCAGTTATAGAATAGGTAACAAACACATCCGTATAATCCTTCAGTGCCTTTTCTTCCTCTGTCAGTTGATTAAAGGATTCGGCGTGTGCCGTGCCGAAATTGGTAACAGTTGTGCCGATATGGATAGATTGCTTTTGTTCTGTTCCGTCATTAAATACTACTGTGCAGTAAAGAGTGTTGCCTATGATTGTATCCAATCGATTTGCCTTTGCTTCGAGACTTTCATCATCCGGCACAGGCTCATTTGTGCGCTTGCCGACAATTCCGATTGCACAGCCGTCGGGATTCTGGTTGTTGTAAGCAAGCGTAATAGAGGTATATTTTTTGCCTTCATAACGATTCAATATTTCCTCTGCCGCGTGTTTTTCAAAGTTACTTTGATGGTCATTCTCCATTGCCGCGTCAAGCGCTTTTTGGTCGTTCTCGATACATTTGACATCAAACAAGGTGTCAATGCTTTCACTTACTACATCGCCGTCTATAACGGGATTATTATCCTTGCGGCAGTGGACGGCAATCGCATCCTTATCCACGGAATAGGTAACGCTTTTAATATGCTCTCCTGTTACAGAAAGTGGAAGGTCTATATAATACTCCATTCCGTCATCTTTTTGTGCAAAACTCATTCCGCCTTCTCCTAATCCGACAGATATGGGATTGTCCTTTGTAATCTCAGCTGCATTGACCGTCATAACGAATGAATTAGCTTTGCTGCCGAGCAGATTAAATCCAATAATCGC
>CADCGS010000044.1 GCA_902801055.1 uncultured Ruminococcus sp.
GAGATACTTGCCCTTTCAGCAAAGGAGGAGCCATACGACGTTTTCATCTGCTACAAGGAGAGCGACAACGGCAGCCGGACCCCCGACAGCGTTATCGCAAATGATATTTACTATCAGCTCACAAACGAGGGCTTCAAGGTATTCTATGCCGCGATCAGTCTTGAAAATAAGCTCGGCTCTGCCTATGCGCCTTGTATCTTTGCCGCCCTCAACAGCGCTAAGGTAATGCTCGCCATCGGCACAAATCCAGATTATTTCAATGCTGTATGGGTCAAGAACGAATGGAGCCGTTTCCTTAAAATGATGAAAAAGGACCGCTCAAAGCTGCTCATTCCCTGCTATAAGGATATGGACGCCTACGAGCTGCCCGAGGAATTCGCCCATCTGCAGGCTCAGGATATGAGCAAGATCGGATTTATCAACGACCTTGTGCGCGGCATTAAAAAGGTCATAGTAAAGGACGAGAAGAAACCCGCAGCCGCAAAAACTCCGACTTTGGCTGCCGTTCCGTCCGCCAACCCGACCGTAAGCTCCCTTCTGAAACGCGCCTTTATTTTCCTTGAGGACGGCGACTGGAATAGTGCGTACGAATACTGCGAAAAGGTTCTTGACCTCGACCCCGAAAACGGCGAGGCTTATCTCGGTAAGCTGATGGCGGAGCTGAAGGTCAGGAAACGTGACGATCTGAAATACTGCGCTCAGCCGTTTGATGGCAGCACAAATTATCAGAAGGTGATGCGCTACGGTGACGAAAAACTTGTAACAAAAATAAGAGAATGCTCAAATTATGTAATATATCAAAACGCAGTTAAAATAATACAAACTGCAAAAACCGTACCTCAATATACTCAAGCAAAACAGTTACTTGAAACTATTAGTTCATTTCAGGACGCATCAAATTTGATAAATAACTTGAATGAAACTATTATTTCTATCAGAAAAAGAGAAGAAACAGAATCGCCGAAAGAAGATTTCGAGTATTGTATTATTGATGATGAAGTAATAATAAAAAATTATATTGGAGAAAAGAAAGAAGTTGTAATTCCTAAGGTTATCGATAATAATTACGTTACCAAAATAGGAGATTATGCATTTTTTTGTACAGTAATAAGTTATGTTGTAATTCCTGATACAATAAAACAGATTGATGAGTATGCATTTTCAGGAAGCGAATTAAAAAGTATTGTTTTGCCCAAAAGCATAAAAGATATAGGGATTGCACTATTTTATGGATGTGAATTTCTTCAAAGTGTAGTATTTAATGAAGGTCTAAAACATATACCAATGTTGACATTTGCAGAATGTAAAATGCTTTCAAATGTTACTTTACCTTGCACACTTACATCTATAGACGGTGGAGCATTTCAAAAGTGTAGTAGCTTAGAGAGCATTTTTATTCCAGAAAGTGTAGTTGAGATCAGCAGCAGTGCGTTTAAAAGATGTAAAAAATTAAAAAACATTAAAGGAAATGTCGGGATATACTATAAAAGTCGAAACCGATGTGCATATTGCGGAGGTAAGTTTTCAGGATTGTTTACAAAAAAATGCTCCTTATGTGGTCGCGAAAAAGACTAGTACAACTTTATATAGTAAATGAATATAATACTGATGGTAAATGTAATGTATCAAAATAGAAGAAAAAACTTAATAATAAGGTGAGGAAAACGGTATAAATAATAACAAAAGAATATAGCCCTTAATGTGGAGCGCTTTCTGTGCCGAAAAAGAAAAACCAAACCGATTATACCGCCGAAAATATTTAATCGAAACCGAAAAAATCCCCCTCACATCAAGGGGTATGATCAGAAATCGAGGTCGGAATGAGTGTGACCTCTCCGCCTCGCTGCGCTCGGCACCTCCCCTAAGGTGCAGGAAAGAATAAATAACAATTCACAATAACAGGCGATACAAATGCCAGAAAGAGAAAACCCAAAACCGATTATACCGCCGAAAATATTTAGTCGAAACAGCAAAAAAGCCCCCTCACATCGAGGGGTATGATCAGAAATCAAGGTCGGAATGAGTGTGACCTCTCCGCCTCGCTGCGCTCGGCACCTCCCCTAAAGGGGAGGCGGTGGTGGGCTATCACTTGCTGAGCCTCCCCCTTTAGGGGAGGCGGTGGTGGGCTAACACTTGCTGAGCCTCCCCTTTAGGGGAGGGGAACCGCCGTAAGGCGGTGGAGAGGTTGAAAGGAGCAAAAATGAAAAATAAAGAAGAATTTACGGGCTATAATCAAAAATTAAAAGAACCTGCCCGATCATTGCGAAAAAACATGACCAAACAAGAAAAACATCTTTGGTACGATTTTTTGAAAGACTACCCTGTAAAATGGTATAAACAGCGACCGATAGACAGATTTATTGTTGATTTTTTCTGTTATAAGGCAAAACTGGTAATCGAACTTGACGGCAGTCAGCATTATACAGAAGATGGAATGGAATATGATGCAATAAGAACAGAAATCCTTGAAAAATATGATCTGGAAGTAATAAGATTTTCAAATGTTGAAATAGATCGTCATTTCAGTGCTGTATGCAGTGCCATAGACAGTAAGGTGAAGGAACGAACAAGTGATATTATCGATTAATAGGTGATGCAAAAGTCCGAAAAATACAGTGGCGAAGCGCAAAAATCCCCCTCACATCGAGGGGGATGATCAGAAATCGAGGTTGGAATGAGTGTGACCTCTCCGCCTCGCTGCGCTCGGCACCTCCCCTAAAGGGGAGGCGGTGGTGGGCTATTACTTGCTGAGCCTCCCCTTTAGGGGAGGGGTGGCGGGGTATCACTCTCGATATGACAATCGCGTGAGCCGAGATAATTGCCCGTCAGGGCGTGGTCGCGATTCTTAGGCGGCAAAGATACTCCCGCGGCGAGCTTATCAACGACAGCTCATAGCTTTTCTTCGTCATAACCGCGCTTTTTCATTAGCTTAAGGTCTTTTTTGAATTTGTTGTGGACTTTAATCTTCAGCATCGAGAGCCTCCCTGAGTGAAGCAACGCTGTCGTAAGCCTTGCTCAGACCGATGCCATTGTGAGCTTCGATAATAGCTCTTTCGGTCTCCTCGTTGAACCTCGGCTGACGGATAATGAACGGAATACCACCGAATGAGATAGCCTGACGCAGAAAGATGTTCATAGCCGTGCTCATGTCCATCCCGAGAGAAGCAAAAAGCTCCTGAGCCTGAGCCTTGATATCATCGTCTACTCTGATATTTATGCTTGCCATATTACCAGCTCCTTTCTATACAAATATAGTACATTATATGTCTGATGTCAATACATTGATAATAAAACAGGTGATGCTTATGACCCAAAAAGAAATACCCAAACTGATAATACCGCCTAAAAAATATAAAGGCGAAACAACGGTGATCTCCGTGCGTATGCCAAAGGATATGATAGCCGACCTTGACAAGGTGGCTGATGTAACGGGCAGAACGAGAAATGAACTAATGCTGATGTGTATGGAATTTGCACTAAATAACATTGAAATGAGTCAGGAGTGAGGAGTCAGGTGAAAATACGGTAAAGAATCGAAGTAAGAAATTTGCGGTAAGAATAGTGAAGCTGTATAAGTATTTAACAGTAGAAAAGAAAGAGTATGTTTTATCAAAACAGATTCTCAGAAGCGGAACAAGTATTGGTGCAAATATTGCGGAAAGCCAATTTGCCCAAAGCAGAAAGGATTTTTTATCAAAACTGTATATTGCATTGAAAGAATGTGCAGAAACGATTTATTGGTTAGACCTTTTATTTGAAACAGAATATCTGTCAGAGAATGAATATCAATCATTAAGGAACGATTGTGAGGAATTGTGAAAAATGTTATCTTCGTCAACGAAAACAATTTCGGAGGAAGAAAACTCCTAACTCCTCACTCCTAATTCCTAACTAAAAAACCGGAGGTTTTAAAAATGAGTAAATTTGTAATCGAATGTCCGAACTGCGGAAAATATGCTGAGGCAAGCTCAGGTCTTTTTGGCTCGGGGCTGTTCGGAACTAAAAGAATAACCTGCAGCTGCCGTTATACATTTGACGTAAAGACCAATAAGCTCGCAAGCCGCAAATGCGCCCACTGCGGAAATGAGGTCGTGTTCGATCAGTCAAAAGGCAACAGCGCGGTTTGTCCCGTTTGCCGTGAGAAAATAAACCAGCAGTCCGATATGACTAAGGTGGAGGAGTTTTCCTGCGCTCAGTGCGGCATAAAGCTCATTGCTGCGAAAAACGCCGCAACATATACCTGTCCCGTCTGTGACTGTGTGAACGATGTACAGAAGCAGCTTACTCAGGAGAGAATAAAAAAGGACGGGCTTGCAAGCATAATCAAATATGAGGGCGATAACGAGACACTTGTCTGGAAACACCCGATAGAGGATTTCAATCTTGGCTCACAGCTCATCGTCCACGAAAGCCAGGAGGCTATATTCTTCCGTGACGGTCAGGCACTCGACCTGTTCGGTGCGGGGCGCTATACCCTCGAAACCCAGCAGCTGCCGATACTCGAAAAGATATACAAGCTCCCGACAGATACGGACGGGACATTTCATTCAGAGGTTTATTTTGTAAATCAGACTACCCAGATGGGCATAAAATGGGGCACTGACAGCAAGGTGCGCTTGTTTGACCCCGCCTCGGGTATGCATATCGAGATCGGCGCCAGCGGTGAATTCAATATCCGCGTGACCGATTCGCGCAAGCTGCTGATGAAGCTTGTCGGAACGGTTGACGGAATGAAACAGGACAGCATTTTCGGCGGCAAGGGCAGCAAAGGCTTTTTCCGTTCAATGATAATGACAAGGGTAAAAACCTTCCTTGCACAGACCATCAAGGACAACGGCTATAATATCCTTGAAATAGATTACCGACTGCAGGAGCTTTCCGACAGTCTGCGCGAGCGCATCAATGCCGATATCGCGGAATATGGTCTTACTATGCCGGGATTCTTTGTCAACAATGTTATGACTCCGGATGATGATAAAAATTTCCAGCGCATGAAGCAGCAGTATGCCGACCAGTACCTGAAAGTACGCGAGGAGGAAATAAAGCGCAAGGAGGCCGAAGCTGCCGCCGAACGCAAATATGTCGAAGCCCAGACTGCGGCAAGGCTGAAAATGATAGGCGCACAGGGCGACGCGGAAAGCGTAAAGATCAAAGCTCAGGCAGAAGCCGAAGCTTACCGTATGCAGGCGGAAGCCGAAGCAATGGAAATGAAGATGAAGGGCTATACATATCAGCAGGAAACTGCCCGTCAGGTCGGTCTGGAGGCTATGAAAAACGGCATCACCGGAGAAGGCTACGGCGGTGCTGCCGGCGGTCTGGGAGATATTGCAGGTCTTGGCGTGAGCCTCGGAGCAATGGGCGGCGTTATGAATATGACCAGGGAGGCAATGGCGCCTATGCTCGATACAACTCAGCAGATAGGTCAGGGCGTAGTTTCTGCCGCATCGGATACATGGGACTGCCGGTGCGGAAACAAGGGAATAAAGGGTATTTTCTGCAATATGTGCGGCGCCCAGAAGCCGCAGCCGAAGCCGGACGGTGTCTGGGACTGTGCCTGCGGAAACAAGGGCATTATAGGCAAGTTCTGTAATATGTGTGGTTCACCCCGTCCCGAGGAAATGAAGAATGATACCTGGGACTGCATCTGCGGCAACAAAGGCATAATCGGCAAATTCTGCAATATGTGCGGAAAACCAAAGCCTCAGAAGGATACGTGGGACTGCGCCTGCGGCAATAAAAATATAATCGGGAAATTCTGTAACCTTTGCGGTTCTCCGCGCCCTGAGCCTGAGCCGGCAACATGGGACTGCACCTGCGGAAACAAAGGTATAACCGGAATGTTCTGCGATAACTGCGGAAAAAGAAAGGGTGAGTGAATATGAAGCTTAATAAAAATGCGGTAAGGATAATCGTTTTGGCGGGCATCATGCTCGTGGTATTCAATGTGATAGCATTTGTTGTGCCGTTTGCTAAAAACGCGGTATTCTGGGTCGCCTATGCATTTGGTATGACAGCAATAATCTCACAGCTTGCGGTGATGAAGCTTGCCTTTAACGGCGCTGAGACTATAAGAAGCAAATTCTACGGTTTTCCTGTTGCGAGGATAGGGGTTATCTACGGAATATGCCAGCTTCTTCTGAGTTTTGCGGCAATGGCGCTTTCTCCGTATATCCCGATGTGGATAATTATGGTCATATTCATCGTTATGCTTGCGGCTGCGGCGGCAGGCATGATCGGCGCTGATATGGTGCGTGAGGATATAGAGCATCAGGACAAAAAGCTTGTCAAAAATGTCAGCAATATGAGGGAATTGCAGTCTAAAATAAGCCTTATAGTTTCTCAGGCGGATTGCGGCGAGGAGTTAAAGTCGGCGCTCGCTAAGCTAGGCGAGGACATAAAATACAGCGGCCCCGTCAGCAATCCTGCAACGGAAAAAATAGAAAATGAACTTCTGATCGCCATTGACGAGCTGCAAAAGGCAGTCATTGACGGAGAAGAAACGGCGGCTCTTACTCTGTGCAGAAAAATAAGCGGCACCCTTGCGGAGAGGAACAGACTCTGCAAGCTGAATAAAAATGCAGAATGATCGGAGGAAATAAAGATGGCAGTTCTGAAATGTAAGATGTGCGGAGCAAATCTGAATATTGAAGAAGGTGCGACGGTCGCGGTCTGCGAATACTGCGACACTCAGCAGACTGTACCCGTAGCGAATGACGAAAAGAAAATGACTCTCTTTTCCCGTGCAAACAGGCTTCGCGCGGCATGCGAATTTGATAAGGCAGCGAGCGTATATGAAAACATAGTCAGCGACTTTCCGGAAGAAGCGGAAGCATACTGGGGGCTTGTGCTGTGCAAATTCGGTATTGAATACGTTGACGACCCGGCAACGGGAAAGAAGATACCCACCTGTCACCGTTCATCCTTCGACAGCATAATGGACGATCCTGATTTTGAGCAGACGATGGAAAATGCCGATGCCGTTGCGCGCAAGGTTTATCGTGAGGAAGCAAAGTACATAGACGGCGTTCAGAAGGGTATTCTTGAAATATCCGGCAGGGAAGAACCATACGACATTTTTATCTGCTACAAGGAAACGGACGACAACGGCAGCCGTACTGTTGACAGTGTTATCGCTCAGGATATCTATGATATGCTGACGGCGAACAAATACCGTGTGTTCTTTGCCCGTGTGACGCTCGAGGACAAGCTCGGAACAGCGTATGAGCCGTATATATTCGCAGCGCTCAACAGCGCAAAAATAATGCTCGCTGTCGGTACGGATTACGAATACTACAATGCAGTCTGGGTAAAGAACGAGTGGAGCCGTTTCCTTGCTATGATGGCGAAGGACAAGACAAAGGTGCTCATCCCTTGCTACAAGGATATTGACGCTTACGACATTCCCAAGGAATTCAGGCATCTCCAGGCTCAGGATATGGGCAAGGTCGGGGCTATGCAGGATCTTCTGAGAGGTATCAAGAAGATACTGCCAAAGGAAACTGCACCTGTCGTTCAGCAGGTAACTCAGGTTGTGCAACAAGTTCAGCCTGCCTCAGGAGGAGCAAATGTAAATTCCCTTTTGCAGCGTGTCTTTATTTTCCTTGAGGACGGTGACTGGGAGAGCGCAGATCAATATTGTGAAAAGGTGCTGGATATTGAACCACAGAATGGGGAAGCATATCTCGGTAAGCTGATGGCGGAATTAAGAGTTAATAGACGCGAAAAATTATCTGAACAAAACCAGCTGTTTGACGATAAAAATAATTATAATAAAGCTATCCGTTTTGGTAATGATCTGTTAAAATCAGAGTTAAACGGATGTATAAATACTATCCTTGAACGTAAATATCAGGATGCCTGTGCACTGAGAGATTCAGGAGATGAAAATAAGATTTCAGAAGCAACAGGAAGATTCGGTGAATTGAAAAACTATAAAGACAGTTTTGATCAGGTCAATATATGCATAAATCTGATTCTTGAGATTCATTATCAGAAGGCGTGTATGCTGCGTGACTCAGGCGATGAAAATGATATCGTGAAAGCAATAAGTGAGTTTGCTGAATTAGAGAGCTACAAGGATAGTGCTGAACAGATCAATATATGCAGAAGCATTATTTTTGAACGAAAGTATAAGGCTGCCTGCGCATTGCAGAATTCATTTCAGGAAGATAATCTCAATGAAGCCGCAAAGATATTCAGTGAATTAAGGAATTATAAGGACAGTTCAAAACGAGCTGAAGCATGTGACGCTGCATACAGAGACGCGAGAGCAAGACGCCGTGTCCGTGAAGAACAGGAAGGGCTTGCAGAATGGGAGCTTTCTCTAAAAGTTGGAAAGCTGCATTCTGAGCAAGCATCTTTGGTGAAGGAACTATTAAGCCTTAATAATGCGCTGTTTGCGGGCAAACGGCGAAAGGAGATCGAATTACGGCTTGCTCAGATAGAAAATGAACTAAAAAATCTTTAACAAGTATCAAACAAACATTCCACGACCAATAAAGGCCGGGGAATGTCTGTATTCTACGAAAAATATTACTGATTCTTGCTTTGAAACTGATGAACAGCGGTAAATATTATGGGGCAATTACAGCATTTGAAGATTTGGACGGATACAGGGATTCATCTGATAAATTAGTTGAATCTATTTCAATTGGCAAAAAATTCTGTTATCATATCGGCAGGATGTCTTTTATACGGTAGGACTGAAAAAAGACGGCACGGTGGTGGCTGTTGGATATTATGGTCGATCAAAATAAAAACAAAACTGATAATAGTATGTATTTAGCTGCCTCCATAGATAAATTAATGATTATTACAAAGGAAGGCTTTTCAAAAACCGAAATGCAAGCTAATGATTTTGGAACTCTGATAGGAAAGACTTTGTTTGTTACAACTGATGATTTTTCCAAAATTGAAGACTTAAGGCAACACCGCACAAAGAACGCCTTACGGCTTAGCACCGCATATGCTCGCTCTCTTTTCCGTCATTCTGCACAAAACTTGCTTGATAACCGTCAGGTTAACTACGCTCGTTTTGCACAATCTGACGAAAAAATTGACGGCGCATCTGCGGCACTATCTTTGTGCGGTGTTGCCTTAAAAGGATATATAAAAGAAAAAACTGTTGAGGGATTAATGCTGCCTGATACAATAACCAAAATCAGAGACAACGCTTTTTGGGAATGTACAAGCCTGACCTCTGTTAACATCCCCGACAGCGTAACGAGTATAGGAGACAGTTCATTTTACCGGTGCAAAAGCCTGACCTCCGTCACCATCCCCTACAGCGTGACGAGTATCGGAGACAGTGCATTTAGTTCCTGCAAAAAACTGACCTCCGTAAGATTGCCAAAAAATGTTAATATTGGAAAAGATGCATTTAAGGATACTAAAGTAAAGTTATAAAATGATAACCGGCTGAGTTTTTTCAGCCGGCTGCAAAGCTATGAAGGAGCTTGCGGAAAGGTTACATATCGGGAAATGATGAAAGCTGCTCGGATTGTGAGTCCGGGCGGCAATTATGTTTGTTTTGTTTTTGGGCTTTTTTGTCTTGTATGTTTCAGACTTTTCTGTTGACCCGGCTTTTGGTTTTTCCGGGAGCATCGTATCCTCTGAATGATTTTTTTGAAGCTCTCTCTTATCCGCATCATTCAGCTCAAACAAAGTCTGGACTATGAATATCTCCTTCATTCCGTTCACCTCTTCGGTATTGCTATAATTGAATTTTATCATATTTTTCGTCAGGTTTCAATTATTTTATGTAAAGTAGGTATTGTCCTTATTACTCTATTGTCAAAAAAATTATTAGTTTACATTATATTAACAAAAAATACCATTTATATTAACAATTGCCATGCCCTTATGGTGTATAATAGGAACAATAAGAGAATGTATCACTATATTCTCCTGTTGTCTACCCCTAAATCTCAGGAACCGACCGGCTCCGGTCGGTTCATTTTTTACTGGTAAAACAGGGATGCATCTGGCAAAAACAGGGAATTAATTCATATTTAGTACTTTAATAATTAACAGAATGTTTACTTTTGATGGGTTGACTAAGGCTTTGCGATGCTCTATAATATATACAGGATCTATTGAGGCAATCAATAATACCGCTAAATATAGTATAACCTATTGGAGTGCAGGTTATCTTTCTTAATAAGCGAGAGCATATCAAAGGGGAGATATGCTCTTATTTTTTTAGATTCACAGGCTTTATGCCGGAACGGAGGAGCTTTATGAGCTATATTTACAAAAGAACAGCAAATTATTACGAGACCGATATGATGGGGATAGTTCATCACTCAAATCATATCCGCTATTTTGAGGAATCGAGGCTTGCATATATGAAAAGCCGCGGACTTGATGTGCTTGTGATGGAGGGCGAGGGCATAATAATCCCGAATGTCGATGCCTACGCTAAATATTTTGTCCCGGTACATTTCGGAGAGACGGTGGATATCGAGGTGAGCCTTACGACCTTCACCGGGACGAAAATGGAATATACCTACACCATGCGCAAGGAAATCGGAGAGATCGCCGCGACCGGTCATACGATGCACTGCTT
>CADCGS010000045.1 GCA_902801055.1 uncultured Ruminococcus sp.
TGACACAGTAAACTGAAGACTTAAGACTTAAAACTTAAAAATGAATAATACAAAGCAAAAATCCCGACACTTGCGTGTCAGGATTTTCGCTTTGGTGGGAACAACAGGGCTCGAACCTGTGACCCTCTGCTTGTAAGGCAGATGCTCTCCCAGCTGAGCTATGCTCCCATATTCTCCGCCGCTCTTGGCGACAAGAAATATTATATCATGTGCTGACGGAAATTGCAAGTTTTTTATTTGCGAAATAGTATACAATTTGTATATTTTTATAATTTACTTCTATTTGTATATACTATAGCTTTCTTCGGCAGAATGATATATAATTCTGATATATCACTGCATAATAAAAAAATAAGGACGTGATAAAATGGCCTGCGAATACACAACATTATGCTATATCGAAAAGGACGGCAAACTTCTGATGCTTCACCGCACCAAAAAGAAAAATGACCCCAACAAGGGCTTGTGGATGGGCGTCGGCGGACATTTAGAGGGAGACGAATCTCCCGATGAATGCGTACTCCGCGAGGTCTTTGAAGAGACGGGGCTGACGCTTACGGATTACAGGCTCCGCTCCGTGATAAATTTTTCCGACGGGGACTGGAAGGAAATCATGTTCCTGTATCATGCCTCCGGCTTTACGGGCGAGTTAAAGGAATGCAGCGAAGGCGAGCTTGCGTGGATAGAAAAGGATAAAGCCGTATACGGACTGCCGTCATGGGAAGGCGATAAAATATTCCTGCACAATATGTTTACCCGAAAAGAGTTTTTTGCGCTTGAGCTGATATACGAAAACAGGGCGCTGAAAAAAGCCCTTCTGGACTGTGAGGAGATCGACCCTGATGAATATATACGGCGCAGCTGAGGCACTATCTCCCGGCGGTATTGCCTTGACTGTTCCGCTTGTATCTTATATAATAATAAATGATCAGCTTCACATTTCCGGAGCGATACAGACGGTATTGCCTCGGCACTGAAACTTACAAGGCGAGGCTTGGGAGGAAAGCAAAAGCTATGGGAAAAGAAACAATAATCAATGAAGTGAAAAAACAGGCAAAGATTATGATCGGCGCTGGTCTGGTCGGGTTTCTCGGAGCAGGCGGTTTTGCTCTGTATAATTTTATGAACGAGAATTTTTCGAGCCTTGTATTGCTGTGCGCTTTGATATCACTTATTGGTCTTGTATGTGCAGGGATAGGGATACACGATCTTATCTCTCCTGAAAAAAGCTTTACGATAAGATCAAATCCGGAAATATATGATATGACGGATGATCATTCATCAAACGTGATCTATCAGGACGAATACCTTATCGTTTCCGATAAGATGATATCTATTGCCAATAAGCCCGATACCGTTTCATACAGGAACGAGGTCTTTCTTGTGTATATAGATAAGGACAGGCTGAATTTTGCGACTGTCGGCAAGGCTGTTGTGGTCGAAACGGCAAGGGGCAGCCACCGTATAGACGTTCTCAAGGAAAGCGACGCTTCCGCCGAGGAAAAGATTTTTCCGGTATTTGCAAGATATTGTCCCAATGCGGTATTCGGTTATTCCCGTGAAAATATGGACTATCTTGAAAGATCAAGGCAGTCATGGCGGCAGGCAAACGTAGGCTGACGTCAGCATTATGAATAAAAAAATACCAAAGGACGGCTGCGGCTGTCCTTTTTTGTATGCAGGCACATAATTATTTTCCTTACACTATCCGACAAAAAACACTCCGTAATTATGTTAAAATCTGTAATTGCGGCTAAAAAAATACTGTCAGAAAAAATAATTATAATATTTTAACGATTTTTCATAAAAAGCAACACAAAAAGACTTGAAATTTATGTAAAATTAAGCTATTATATAAGTAATAAACAGTATTTGGTAGAAAAGGAGTTGTTTTATATGCAGCTTGCAAACAGCGATCTTAACGATCGTTTCCCCCTTGACCTGTTTCATATAGGTGAGAATTATCAGGCCTATAAATATATGGGTGCACACAAGGCTGTCGTAGACGGCAAAGAAGGTGTTGTATTCCGTACATGGGCACCGAATGCAAAGTCAGTTTCAGTTGTCGGCGATTTTAACGGCTGGGACAGAAACTGGCACAGAATGAACAGAATATCTGACGGCGGCGTATGGGAATGCTTTATTGCTGATGTGATAGAGCCGTATACCATCTATAAATACAGTATCGAGACATTCGAGGATGTATGCGTGATGAAGTCCGACCCCTACGCCTATCATTACGAGACACGTCCGAATAATGCCTCCGTCTATGTTGAGCTTGACGGCTTTGAATGGCACGATCAGGACTGGGAAAAGTATAAGCATGAGCATTCCTCCTACAGCAGCCCCATGAATATCTATGAGATCCATGCAGGCTCCTGGAGAAAATATAAGGACGGCAACCACTTCTCCTACAGCAAGCTTGCCGATGAACTTATCCCCTATGTCAAGGATATGGGCTATACCCATATCGAAATGATGCCTCTGACGGAATATCCCTTCGATGCATCATGGGGCTATCAGGTAACAGGCTACTATGCAGTCACTTCCCGTTACGGCAGCCCGAAGGACTTTATGGAATTTGTCGATAAGTGCCACCAGGCCGGCATCTATGTCATTATGGACTGGGTTCCCGCTCATTTCCCGCGTGACGCCTTCGGTCTTGCGCGCTATGACGGTACGCCTTGCTATGAATATGCTGATCCCCGCAAGGGCGAGCATAAGGACTGGGGCACGCTCGTTTTCGATTACGGCAGGAATGAGGTCGTTTCCTTCCTCGTATCAAGTGCGATATTCTGGATGGATTATTACCATATCGACGGTATCCGCGTTGACGCCGTTGCTTCTATGCTCTACCTCGATTACAGCCGCAGAGACGGCGAATGGGTTCCGAATAAATTCGGCGGCAAGGAAAACCTTGAGGCGGTCGCCTTCCTCCAGAAGCTCAATGAGGCAGCCTTCAAGTATTATCCCGAGGTACTTATGATAGCTGAGGAATCCACCTCCTGGCCGATGGTATCACGTCCGACGTATTCAGGCGGTCTCGGCTTCAACTATAAATGGAACATGGGCTGGATGAACGATATGCTCCACTACATATCCCTCGACCCGCTGTATCGTCCGTTTAACCATGATAACCTCACCTTCTCCTTCTTCTATGCATTCTCGGAGAACTTTATCCTTCCGATCTCCCACGATGAGGTCGTATACGGTAAAGCCTCGCTTATCAATAAAATGCCCGGCTCCTATGAGCAGAAATTCGCCGGCGACAGGACCTTCGTAGCATATATGATGGCTCACCCCGGAAAGAAGCTTACCTTCATGGGTACGGAATTCGGTCAGTTCAAGGAATGGGATTATGCAACAGAGCTTGACTGGCTGCTGCTTGAATATCCCGCACATAACGAGCTGAAGAATTTCTACAGGGCAGTAAACAAATTCTACCTTGAGAATTCACCGTTCTGGGAGGTCGATTATTCATGGGAGGGCTTCTCGTGGATAAGCAATGACGACTATACGCAGAGCGTGATAAGCTTCCGCAGAATAGACAAGAAAGGCAATGAGATCATCGTTGTCTGCAATTTCCAGCCGGTTCTGCGTGAGAATTACAGCATAGGTGTTCCGATCGACGGAACATATTCCGAGCTGTTCAATACCGATGCAAAGGAATTCGGCGGCTCAGGCATAACCAACGGTTCGGCTATCGTTTCGGATGAGGTCCCGATGCATGGCTTTGAGCAGTCAATAACACTGACTCTCCCGCCGATGTCCGTAATGTACTTCAAGTGCGTTCGCAAAAAGCCGAAGAGAAAACCGAAGGCTCTCGCTGACGGCACCGAAAAGCCGAAGAGAAAAACTGCAACAAGAGAAAAAAAGGCTGATGTCGCAGATAAGGATGATTCAGGAAAAACCACAAAGAAGGCAGCAAAGCCCAGAGCTAAAAAAGCCGCTGCCGATAAGGAAGAGTAAATAACATAACAAAATATTATAATCAAGGGGGAATACGAAATGTATCCAAAGCAAGAAGTAGTAGCAATGCTGCTGGCAGGCGGACAGGGCAGCCGTCTCGGCGTTCTGACGCAAAAGCTGGCAAAGCCTGCCGTACCCTACGGCGGCAAATACCGTATCATAGATTTCCCGCTTTCCAACTGTGTGAATTCCGGTATTGATGCGGTAGGCGTACTGACACAGTACCAGCCCCTCGTTCTTAACGAGTATATCGGTACGGGTCAGCCGTGGGATCTTGACAGCAACAGCAGCGGCGTAAGCGTTCTTTCACCGTATCAGCAGGTCAAGGGCGCTGACTGGTATTCCGGTACAGCTAACGCTATCTATCAGAATATCAACTACATAGACAGATATAATCCCGATTATGTAGTAATACTTTCGGGCGACCATATCTATAAGATGGATTATTCCAAGATGATCGCTGAGCATAAGAAGAACGACGCAGACTGTACTATCGCAGTCATAGACGTCCCGCTCGCTGAGGCGTCACGCTTCGGTATCATGAATACCAACCCCGACGGCTCTATCTATGAATTCGAGGAAAAGCCGGCTCACCCGAAGAGCACTAATGCATCAATGGGTATCTATGTATTCAGCTATGATAAGCTCCGCAAATACCTCATCGAGGATGAGGAAACAGAAGGCTCCTCTCATGACTTCGGTAAGGATATCCTCCCGAAGATGCTTGAGGACGGTCTGAGAATGTTCGCTTATCAGTTCCAGGGCTACTGGAAGGACGTCGGAACGATCGACAGCCTCTGGGAGTCAAATATGGATCTCCTCGATCCGAATGTACCGCTCGATCTTACCGATGAATCCTGGAAGATCTATTCAAGAAACCCGGTAGTTCCGCCGCAGTATATTTCCGAAGAGGCTCAGGTGCAGAATTCTCTTATCGCAGACGGCTGCTCCATCAGCGGTTCGGTCGATTTCTCCGTGCTTTTCTCAAATGTAGTAGTAAAGCCCGGCGCAGTTGTACAGGATTCCATCATCATGCCCGGCGCAGTTATCGAACAGGGCGCAGTTGTACAGTATGCAATAGTTTCTGAGAATACCGTTATAGGCAAAAATGCCGTTATCGGCGCAAGACCCGAAACGATCGTTGACAAGGATCAGTGGGGCATTGCCGTAATAGGCGATAATCTGAAAATAGGTCAGGGAGCGAAGATCGCACCTAAGGCTATGGTTTCAAAGGATGTAGAGGGGGTTGAGGAATAATGCGCGGCAATAATATTATGGGAATTATCTTCGCCAATCTGCATGAGAACCTTCTAAGCGAGCTTACTGAGGTAAGAATCATGGGTGCGGTTCCTTTTGGCGGCAAATATCGTCTTATAGATTTCCCGCTTTCCAATATGGTAAATTCGGGTATCAATAAGGTAGGCATTATTACAAAGAGCAACTATCAGTCAATTATAGATCATGTCGGCAACGGCAAGGCATGGGATCTTTCGAGAAAACAGGGCGGTCTGTTCATTCTTCCTCCGTTTACGGACAAGAGCGAATACTCCAACCGTATGACTACTCTCAACAGCATCCTCCCCTTCCTCCAGAATTCAACTCAGGAATACGTTGTCATCTCCGACTGCGATACAGTATGCAATATAGATTTCCAGGACGTTTGCAGAAAGCATCTTGAAAATAACGCTGATATCACTCTCGTATACAAGAGAGATCAGATCCCGGAAAAGCTTCACGACCCGACCGTTCTTTCCTTCGACGCAAAGGGAAGAGTTATCGACGTGCTTATAAACGGCGACTTCTCAGGCTCATGCAGCTACTATATGAATATGCTCTTCGTCAAGAGAGAGCTTCTTATGGAGCTTGTAAAGAAATGCATCAGCAAGAATACCCTTAATTTCAAGCGTGATATCATCCAGGGCGAATATAAGGAACTGAATATCTACGGCTATGAATTCAAGGGCTTCTCACCGCAGATCACCTCCGTTGCCGATTACTTCAATGCCAATATGGCACTTATGAAGCCCGAGGTAAGAGCTGATCTCTTCAATGCTGACCGTCCGATCTATACAAAGGTCAGAGATGATATGCCGACCAAATACGGTCTCGGCTCCAAGGTCACTAATTCCCTTATCGCAAACGGCTGCACCATCGAGGGTGAGGTCGAAAACTGCGTGCTGTTCAAGGGTGTACATATCGGCAAGGGCACAAAGGTCTCCAACTGCGTTATCATGCAGGATACCAAGATCGGCGCCGACAGCAGCCTGAATTACGTAATCGTTGATAAGGACGTTGTTATAAAGAACGAGAGAACTCTTATGGGCTTCCTTTCCTATCCCGTATGCATCAGCAAGGGCAGCGTTGTCTGATAAGGGAAGCTGTACAGAATAATATCCGGTATGCCTGCCCGACAGATCATACCGGAAAACAAAATGACATTCCGGAGGTGCGTAAAAATGAAGGTTTTATATGTCGCAAGCGAGGCACAGCCGTTTGCTGCTTCGGGCGGATTGGCAGATGTAGCTGGTTCACTTCCGCACGCACTGCGTAAAAGACTGATCGGCGCCCGTATAGTCATGCCGCTTTATGAGGAAATACCCCAGAATCTGAAGGATGGTATGCGCTTTATCACAAGCTTTTCCGTCCCGGTATCCTGGAGAAGACAGTACTGCGGTATTTTTGAAATGAGATATAACGGTGTCATATATTATTTCCTTGACAACCAGTATTATTTCAAGCGTCAGGGGCTTTACGGTCATTATGACGATGCGGAAAGATTTGCGTTTTTCTCCAGAGCTGTTCTGGAAATGCTGCCGTATATAGATTTCAAGCCCGATATCATTCACTGCAATGACTGGCAGACCGCCCTCATACCGACGTATTATAACCTGTTTTACGCTCAGAATGAATGGTACTGGGGTATTAAAACGATCTTCACGATCCACAATATACAGTATCAGGGGCAATACGGTACCGAGCTTTATGATGAAGTTGTGGGTATACCGCCACATGGCAGATCTATACTGGACTGCGACGGCTGTATCAACTACATGAAGGGTGCAATAGAAACGGCAAACCGTGTTACAACGGTTAGTCCGAGCTATGCGTGGGAGATACGCGACCCGTGGTTCTCACATGGTCTGGACTGGATCCTGAATGCCCGCTCGTGGAAAATAAGGGGTATTCTGAACGGTATTGATACCACTTCATATAATCCGGCTACCGATATCCAGCTATATGAGCATTATTCCGCAGACGATATTTCGGGTAAGGCTGTAAACAAGCAAAGGCTCCAGGAGAGACTCGGGCTTGAGCAGAATTCCGAAGTACCGATAATTGCAATGGTCACAAGACTCGTTTCGCATAAGGGACTCGACCTGGTCAAGAATGCTCTTGATCAGCTTATGCGCGAGGAGTATGTACAATTCGTAATACTTGGTTCAGGAGACTGGGAGTATGAAAGTTTCTTCCGCTCCATGCACGACAGATATCCCGGCAGACTCTGCGCTTGTCACGGCTTCATTCCCGAGCTTTCGAGAAAGATCTATGCCGGCGCGGATATTTTCCTGATGCCCTCCAAATCGGAGCCATGCGGTCTTTCACAGATGATAGCACTTCGCTATGGTACTATTCCGATAGTACGCGAGGTCGGCGGTCTGAGAGATTCCATCAGGGACAGCGGCACAGGCGAAGGCAATGGCTTTACCTTTGCAAATTATGATGCAATGGATATGCTTGCCTGTATCCGCCGCGCTATTGCAGGCTATTGGCAGCGTGACGGCTGGAAGATCCTTGTCGACCGTGCAATGCGGTGCGACAACAGCTGGACTAAATCGGCAACGGAATACATTAATCTCTATAAAGAGGTTATAAACGAATAACATCCTGGCAAAACTTCAACCGCTTTTCCCGACCCATATCCGTGGGTCGGGAAAAGACTTTTCCGGCGCCGGATTTCCGGCTGCCGATAAATTTTTTCAGTATCCTATTGACATAATGATATAAAAATTGTATTATAGTTGTATATTATATGGTAAATGCAATGAAGAGAAGGAGTAGCTCCCCGCTTTGTGCAAAGAGAGCCGCCGGCTGGTGAAAGAGCGGACGCAAATGGGTGTGAAGGTAGTCTCGGAGCTTTTCTGCTGAACAGCATCAGTCAGTAAGCAGGAACGTAAGCCCGCCGTTATCCGGGCAGGTATTCGACGGTATCGCCGTCCGATATGAATATGCCATTAAGAGTGGTACAGCGAGCTTTCCGGCTTCGTCTCTTTATTCGGAGATGGAGCCTTTTGTTTTTTGACAGCAAAAAAACATTATTATTTCAGGAGGAAAAGAAAATGAAACTTAACGGTTCAGAAATTATTGCTGAATGTCTGCTTGAACAGGGGGTGGATACCGTATTCGGATATCCCGGCGGCGCAGTGCTGAATATATACGATGCACTCTATAAATACAGCGACAGGATAACCCATATCCTTTCCGCTCATGAACAGGGTGCAGCTCATGCCGCTGACGGCTATGCACGTACTACCGGTAAATGCGGCGTAGTTATCGCTACCTCCGGTCCCGGCGCAACAAACCTCGTGACCGGTATCGCGACGGCATATATGGATTCCGTTCCGATGGTCGCTATCACCGGCAACGTAACAAATGACCTTCTTGCACGCGACAGCTTCCAGGAGGTCGATATCTGCGGCATTTCCCTGCCGATCACCAAGCATAACTTTATCGTAAAGGATGTAAAGGATCTTGCGAATGTTATACGCAAGGCGTTCCGCATCGCTATGAGCGGAAGAAAAGGTCCTGTGCTTATTGATATCCCTAAGGATGTTACAGGCGCTGTATATGATTATGAGCCGGCTAAGCCTGAACCGGTCAGCAACCCTGTTCTTTCGGAAAAGGCTGATTTTGAGGATGCCGCAAGGCTTATCGCTGAGGCTAAGCGCCCGATGATATATATGGGTGGCGGCGTTGTCAGCGCTGATGCGGAAAAGGAACTTCTCGAATTTGCTGAGAAGATCGACTGCCCTGTTGCAACATCTGTAATGGGTCTCGGCGGGTTCCCGTCATCCCACAGACTGTTTATGGGTACTATCGGTATGCACGGCGGCTATGAGACCGGCAAGGCTACCGATAACTGCGACCTTATCATTACCATCGGCGCAAGATTTTCCGACCGTGTCGCCGGTGACAGGGAAAAATTCGGCAAGGACGCCAAGATCATACAGCTTGATATTGACAGGGCTGAAATAAATAAGAACGTAAAGATAGATTCCTATCTCCTCGGCGACCTCAAGGATACACTTAAAATGCTCATAGATCATGTCAGCAGGAAAGATAATAACGAATGGACATCACAGGTAGCAGAATGGGGCAAAAAGGGCGCTGTGACCGAAACTCCGAGGTCGGACGATTATGCTCACCCCTATCATATCATCGAGGCTGTGCGCGCACTGACAAAGGACAGCGATATCATCGTTACCGACGTAGGTCAGCATCAGATGTGGGTTTCACAGAAATACCGCTTTGAAGAGCCGAGAACATGGTGTACCTCCGGCGGTCTCGGTACAATGGGATACGGTCTCGGCGCGGCTGTCGGTTCGGCTGTGGCTCATCCGGACAGAAGAGTAGTTCTCTTCACCGGCGACGGAAGCTTCCATATGAACCTCAACGAGCTTGTTACCGTATGCTCCTATGATCTGCCGATAAAGGTCATCGTGCTGAATAATACCGTTCTCGGAATGGTGCGTCAGTGGCAGAAGCTTTTCTACGGCAGACGATTCAGCCAGACCGACCCGCACAGAAAAACGGATTTTGCAAGGCTTGCCGACGCCTTCGGAGTAAAGGGGATGCGTATCCATAACGACGATGACGCCGAAGATGTTCTCAAAGAGGCATTTGCCGATAACAAGCCTGTTGTAATAGACTGCCGCATTTCACCGGACGAGAATGTTCTCCCGATGATCCCTCCGGGAAAAACAGTAGATGAAATGATAACTGAAATGGAGTGAGTATAAATGGAAAAAAAGCATATTATCGGACTTTTCGTACACAATCACCCGGGCGTCCTTCTCAGGGTGACAAGCCTTATTTCAAGAAGGGGCTTCAATATAGACAGCCTTACCGTCAGCCCTGCCGGAGTTGAGGGTTATTCAAGAATGACTATCCGTATCAACGGCGATGACGATCAGGTAGAACAGTTCATCAACCAGACCATGAAAATAGTTGATGTGAAAAAGGCTCAGGAGCTTCCGGAGAGCGGGTCTGTCGCATCGGAGCTTATCCTGATAAAAACAAGCACTGTCGGTCATGACAATAATGAGATACTCGCTGTGACCTCAAAATATCATGCATCTCTTGTAAATCTCGGAGAGAAATCCATGACATTCCGTGCAAGCGGCACACCGAAGGAAATTGACACTCTTGTATCCGAGCTTGACCGTTTCGGTATCCTCGAGATGGCGCGCACGGGTATCGCTGCTCTGGAAAACGGCGATAAAACTCTTAACGCCTGATAAATGCCAGCAAATACATTATAGTAAAAATATTAAA
>CADCGS010000046.1:0-540 GCA_902801055.1 uncultured Ruminococcus sp.
TGCTGGTGCTCTGGTAATCCATCAGCACGCCGAAGATAATGAGTATCGGCATGGAGGGGATGCAGTAGAAGATGTCGACCAGACGCATGATGATCATGTCGACCCACTTGCCGTAGAAGCCCGCGAGACCGCCGAGGATAACGCCGATGATGATCTCGAGGAATATGACGACGAATCCGACGAGCAGGGAGATGCGTCCGCCGTACATGATACGCGCGAACACGTCGAAGCCGTCGCCGTCCGTTCCGAGGATGTGAGTCGCGGACGGGGGCGCGTATCTGTCTATCAGATAGAGGACCTGGTCGCACGTGACGTTGTAAACGCCGGTGTCGGTACGGGTGATCAGCATTTCGGTCGAGTTTACGATGACGTTGCCTTCCTCGTCGAGCATCTGCTGACCGGTCTCGGAGTCCTGAAGAGGAATGTCGTGTACGATAGTCGCGGTCTTGACGCCCTTTTCGTCCATCTCTTCGATGGCGGAGGCGATCGACCTCTTAAGATCGTACTCGATCGTGTCCTGACCGGACTGACGGCGAATGG
>CADCGS010000046.1:564-15529 GCA_902801055.1 uncultured Ruminococcus sp.
CATACTTCGTCCGAATCTTTTACGATGAGATATTCGTCGACTTTCTCGACGGAATAATCTTTTCCGCCGACCGAGAAGACGCCCTCGCCGCCTGCGGCGAGAAGAGCGCCGACGCGCATTTCATCTGTAAAATCGCTTTCCTGATCGTGTTTGTCAAGGACGAGACTGGTGAACACCTTTGCGGTCTTGAACTCTCCGGTCGAGAAGACGCGGGAGGAGTCCCCGTCGTTTGCGATCAGATAATCCGTGCCGTCAAACGAGAGGGCGCTTTCACCCTTTTCTATCGCGGTGCAGACATCAGTCTCTGTTTTTCCTATATTGATATTTACTCCCGCCGGAACAGGCTTTTCCTGACCGACATATTCCTTATTTTTCCTCAGATAGATATATTCGTCATGCGACCAGCCGTTTTCACGGATATAGAAGGCTCCGTTGCACAAAAGCTTATCGCTGTCCCTGCCGTACTGACCGGAGGTCTTTTCAAAGAATTCACGGTTGCAGGGCATTGCCGGCGGTGTGGAAAGCAGCTGCAGAAAATCCGCATCGGGATATTCCAGCTGAAACACGACCGTTCTGTCGTCTGTGGCAAAGACCCCGAGAGTATCATTTTCTGCCTTGCCTGTATTGACCTTTTCGGCATTTTTTATGCAGTACAGGGTCTGTGCGGTCGGTGAAGAGGTCTGTGCCTGTATGGTGCGGGTTATACCGTATACGAAATCATTTGCTTTCAGAGGTGTGCCGTCATTCCATTTCAGTCCGTTCCTGAGATGGAAGGTATACATCATTTTATCCCCGCTGATATCCCAGCTTTCGGCAGCTCCCTTCAGAATGGAATTGTTTTCTCCTGTCCGTACAAGCCCCTCGAAGGTATTCATGATAATGAGCCTTGAAGCTGAATCATTGGCTATCTGCGGGTCAAGAGTGACAGGCTCGCTGTCTATATTATAATAAATGATCTGATCCTCGGGTCCCTCAGGCTCCTTGCCGCAGGCGCACAGCGTCAGGCAAAGCAGGGCAAGCATCAGACATATGATATGCTTGGTGTATTTCAAGATCTCATCTCCATTTCTGATGATATACTACTAATGATAGAGTTTTGCATGGGTAAAGTCAACAACAAAACTGATACTATTCAGTTACAAGTTAGTATTATTAAAAATGATGAACAAAATATTGAAGGAATTTATAAAATAATGTTTAAATTTAATAAAGAATGTGCTACAATAATAAATTGTAAGAGATCTTAAGGCAACACCGCCGGCGTGCCGCCCCTGCTGGGCTGCCGCCCAGACCCGCCCGGGGCTGCTCGCCCCGGACCTCGCCAGGGAGCAAGCTCCCTGGACCCACGCGCTTACGCGCTATTCGCGTAATCGTTCGCTCCGCTCACTCTGCACTCGTGAGAAAGCTTCATAAGCCGCGATCTATATTTATTTAGCAGACGCGACTTCGACAGTGTGATTTTGTAAGAACGTCCGGCGCGGCGGCGTGCCGCCGGTGTCAGTTCGCGGTGCGTGCCCGCACCGGCGGTATTGCCTTGAAATGATCGTAATTGATCCGGGGATCTCAGGCGGGATAATTCCGTGATGCCTGATGTTTTCGGATGAAGGAGGCTTTATTATGGTAATAACTATCGCAAGGCAGTTCGGGAGCGGAGGAAGACGCATAGGCTATGAGCTTGCTGAAAAGCTCGGCATCGCTTATTATGATAAGAACCTGCTTACCCTTGTTGCCCAGGAAAGCGGCATGGATCCTGAGGTTATTGACGGAATTGATGAAAAGGCAACAAACAGCCTGCTGTATTCCCTTTCGATAGGTGCGGCGGCTACATTTGACAATACCTTCCGCATCGAGCCTCAGCTTCCGATGAATGACAGACTGTTCCTCGCCCAGCATGATGTTATCAGGAAAATCTCACACGATCCCTGCGTTATCGTAGGACGCTGCGCGGATTATATCCTGAAAGGCAGGGAAGATCTTGTCAGATTGTTCATTTACGCCGATATGAACAGCCGTGTCGAATATGCTATAAAGGAATATGACGTCAACCCCCAGAAGGCTCATTCTGTTGTGACCAAGACGGATAAAACAAGATCCAATTATTATAATTATTATTCCACGCGCAAATGGGGCGACCCGAACAATTATGATCTTTGCATCAACAGCAGCTCCCTCGGGATAGAGGGAAGTGTTGATCTTATTGAGTATTATCTCAAGATCAAGGGTATGATCTGAAAATGAAGCGATATGTAAAAACTGCCGTCATATGCATTATACTGTGTACGGCGGTTGTGTTTTGTGCCTGTACAAAAGAGGAGGAGCCTTCATATCTGCCTGAGATAAGCTATGTCAGCGGCAGTGCTGAGCTTGAAGAGGATTTCAGGGATATTATCGCCCGGTATTTTAATGCGGTCACAAAAAAGGATCATATGAATGTTGCAATGATCTCTACGGAAAATTTTGAGATGAATTACAACGAAACGGCGTTTCTGGATTATTCCAGAAGGGTAGACGGCTTTGAGCTTGGTGAAATTAAAATGACGCAGCTTCTGCAGAAGGATGATGTATATACCGTCCCCGTGACCTGCGTTCTGACGATCAATGAGGATTTTACCGATGCAAGCGGACAGCAGCAGCAGGCAGGCGAGCATGAATACTGCTTTTTGTTTTCATTCAGAAAGACCGAAGACGGCTATAAGCTTGACGCTGTAGAGGAAAGTGCATTCGGCTGATATTGCCGGGAGGAATAAGCATGAAAAATTATAATTATCTTGGAAAATCAAACGGGAAAAAATTCTGTATACAGGGAATAGATGTTTTCTCGCACAAATGGAAATCTCTCGGAGAATGTGATATCGTTCTCCAGCCGGATACAAAAAAGCCGTACAGCTTTTCCGTGTATGAAATAGAGACGGACAGCCGTGTCGTGAAATTCCTTGCAGGAAAATTTGACGATGATGACTGGGCTTTTTTTGCGGACAGGAAAGAAGAAGATTATATTTTTTGATACCGGAGGTCAATTATGAATACAAATGAACTTACAGTAGGTGCGCTGCTTGATCTGTCGCACACGATAGCAGCAGAGCTTTTTCAGGATAAGGAATATCCCTGGGAGGCTTTGCCGGATATAGCCGGTTTTATCCGCAGGATAGGCCCGACTCTCCCGGAGGATATCTATGAGCAGAGGGGAGAGGATATCTGGGTCGCTAAAACGGCTGATATAATGCCTTCTGCATATCTTCACGGACCGCTCATCATCTGCCCGGGCGCCGAGGTACGCCACTGTGCCTTTATCCGCGGCAGCGCCATAATCGGCAGCGGCAGCGTTATCGGCAATTCGAGCGAGCTGAAAAACTGCATTATATTTGATAATGCTCAGGTGCCGCATTATAATTATATCGGTGATTCGATACTTGGGTACCGTTCACACTTAGGTGCAGGAGCAAAGACCTCAAACCTGAAATCCGATAAGACAAATATCAGCGTCCGTGCTGAGGATGAAATTATTGATACCGAGATGAAGAAATTCGGGGCGATCGTCGGAGATTTCGTTGAGGTAGGCTGCAACGCCATACTCAATCCCGGTACTGTTATCGGAAGAAATACCACAATCTATCCTTTGTCGATGGTAAGAGGATATGTCACCCATGACAGCATTTATAAAAAACAGGGTGAGATCGCGGAAAAATTATAAGCATATTGAGCCGCCCGCGGGGCGGCTTTTTTGTGTATCTGCGCATTGTATAAAAACAACAAAAATAAGAAGATAAAATATACATATTCTACAAAAAACGATTTCCTCTTTTTTGTTGTGCTTAATTTGTAGACAAAAATCGAAAAATCTGCTATTATATTAAATTGAAATAAAATGAAAAAGACAAAGGAGTTGTGACTGTGAAATATACTGTAAAAGAAGTTTTGCAGGAAATGAACATAGACTTTGATATGATCGAAGACGAAGAGCCTGATGCAGGTCTTGGTAACGGTGGTCTTGGCCGCCTTGCTGCCTGCTTCCTAAAAGGGCGTCCCGGTATCAGCTGATGCCGCAGGCAGCGGCAGCGGGGAGATACTTCTCTTCCCCGAGCCTGATACGCTGCGTATGCAGGACAGGCTCATCCGTCAGGGTACAGCCGCAAGCCTGCTTTGTACGCTTCGGTGCTGTGACGGCGCACCCTTCGAGGGAGATGTGCGCAGGCTGCTGAAAAATGCCTGTGAGCGGTTCCGGTCGTCGGGTCTGGGGGCATATATTTCTCTGTCGGGAGATTTCACGCTGCTGCGAAGGGATAATGACGGCAGCCCTACCGGGGTATATAATGACAGCGCCGGGTATTATGATTCTTATCCGGACGACCGCGGGGAGAATGTTATCCGTCAGATATGCCTTTCGCTTGACGAAGCAGATATCGTTCCGCTTTCGTGCCGTCACGGAAGAGGCTTCGGTCAGCATACCGTGGAGATGAGATTCAGCGAGCCTTTCAAGGCTGCCGATGAATTCCAGATATTCAGATCAACAGCGGCTGAATGTGCGGCGGAATCGGGGCTGTATGCCTCCTTCGCTCCCGAGGATAATAACGGGCTGAAAATAAGTATCGCACTGCTCCTTACACCATGTCCCGCTTCGTTCGGACGGCTCGCTTCGGGCAAAAGTCCGGCTGCCGTAAGACTGAGGGACGGGGCGATAATGCGCATGGCTATGCCCGGGAGCGCTCGTGCAAGACTTGAACTGCTTTTTGCCGATGCCTCGGCAGACCTTTATCCCGCGCTTGCGCTTTTGCTTGCCGCAGGAGCAGAGGGACTTGAAAAGGGTCTGGGTATTGCAGAAGCCGAGGAAAACGCCCGAGGGCTTGAAACGGAGCTTTCATCAGCTGTCAGGGTCGCTTCGGACAGCACTTTTGTACGCAGGAACATACCGCCGTTGATTCTTGACGGGTTCATAAGCGAAAGAAGCTGACAGGTGCTGTCTCAGAATAAACAGAAGGGTGTCATGCCTTTGGAAAGAGTATTGATCGTATCCGGAGATAATGCTTTATCCGGAAGGATATCCGGCTTGCTGATGACAGACGGATACAGTGATATACATACAGCTGACTGCGGCGCTCAGGCAAGAAGAATGTGCGCGTCGGAGGATTTCGGGCTGATATTTATTGATTCACCCCTCAGCGATGAATCCGGAACGGAGCTTACGCTTGATCTTCTCGGAAGCACCGGCGCCGATATATTACTGACAGTAAGCGCCGAAAATGAGGCTGCCGCTGATCATATCACGGCTCAGTACGGTGCATTTGTACTGACAAGACCGATCTGCCGGGAGCTGTTCTTCAAGGCGCTGAGGTTTGCGCGGGCGTTGCATTACCGTATGAACGGTATACACGTCGAAAACGTAAGACTCAGAAACAAAATAGAAGAGATAAGGATCATCAACAGAGCAAAATATATTCTGATGGAATATCTTTCAATGACCGAACAGCAGGCTCACCGCTATCTTGAAAAACAGGCGATGGATCTGCGGATCACAAGGATCGAAGTCGCAAAAAATCTGCTGAGTACCTATGACAGCTGAAAGTCGGACGGTGCGCGGCAGTATATATAGATATGTGGTCTTTTGATCATAAGCAATGATTAAGAAAGGATTGGTACAGGCATGGAAAGGAAAGCGTATCTTTTGTTGGAAAACGGAGATATATATGAGGGAACGGCGTTCGGCGCCGAGAAAGACGTAACAGGTGAGCTGGTATTTACAACAGCGATGACCGGTTATCTTGAGACCCTGACAGACCCGAGTTATTACGGACAAATTGTCTGCCAGACTTTTCCGCTTATAGGAAATTATGGTGTGATCCCCTCTGATTTCGAGAGCAAAAAGCCTGCGCTGACTGCTTATATTGTTAGAGAGCTGTGTCAGCAGCCGTCAAATTTCAGATGCGACGGAGTGCTTGACACTTTTTTAAAGGAAAACGATATTCCCGGTATCTGCGGCATAGATACACGCTGCCTTACAAAAACAGTCCGTGAATACGGCGTTATGAATGCAAGGATCAGCTATACCGAGCCGAAGCCGGAGGATGCCGGATCCCTGAAATCCTACAGGGTGACAAATGCCGTTAATTCTGTCACTATCTCACAGCCGGAGGTCTTCAAGGCTGAGGATACAAAATATAAGGTAGTGCTTATGGATTTCGGCGCAAAGAACAATATCCGCCGCGAGCTTGTAAAGCGCGGCTGCGATGTTACGGTCGTCCCGGGAAATACGACTGCCGATGAGATCATTGCTATGGATCCCGACGGGATCATGCTTTCAAACGGCCCCGGCGATCCGCAGGAGAATACTGCCATAATCGAAGAGCTGAAAAAGCTCAGCAGCAAAAAGATCCCGACCTTCGGCATCTGCCTCGGACATCAGCTTATGGCTCTTTCACAGGGCGCACAGACCGAAAAGCTCAAATACGGACACAGAGGCGCAAACCAGCCCGCTACCGATGTAAAGACAGGCAGGGTATATATCACCAGCCAGAATCACGGCTATGCTGTAGTAGCGTCAACGCTGCCCGAAAATGCATATGAAAGCTTTGTAAATGCAAATGACGGTACCTGCGAGGGTGTTACATATACAAATATGCCATGCTTTACGGTGCAGTTCCATCCGGAGGCCTGCGGCGGTCCGCTGGATACATCGTTCTTGTTTGACAGATTTTTAGATATGATACAGGAGGATAAAGACAATGCCTAAGGATAAAAGTATAAAAAGAGTACTCGTGATCGGTTCCGGCCCGATAGTTATCGGACAGGCTGCCGAATTCGACTATGCAGGCACCCAGGCGTGCCGTGCTCTCAAGGAAGAAGGGCTTGAGGTCATCCTCGTGAATTCCAACCCGGCTACGATCATGACCGATAAGGCTATGGCTGATAAGGTCTATATCGAGCCGCTCACGCTTGAAACTGTAAAGCGTATAATCATCAAGGAGCAGCCCGACAGCCTTCTGTCTACCCTCGGCGGACAGACGGGTCTTACCCTTTCGATGCAGCTTGCAAAGGAGGGATTCCTGAAAAAGCATAATGTAAAGCTGCTCGGCGCTAATCCCGAAACGATAGATAAGGCAGAGGACAGACAGATGTTCAAGGATACAATGGAGAGCATCGGTCAGCCTGTCATTCCTTCACTGGTAGTAAATGATGTACAGTCCGCTGTTGAATTTGCTTCCGAGATCGGATACCCCGTTATTATCCGTCCGGCATTCACACTCGGCGGCACAGGCGGCGGTATCGTAAACAATGAGGACGAGCTGCGCGAGATCACCTCAAACGGTCTGGAGCTTTCTCCTATCACACAGGTGCTTGTCGAGAAATGCATCTCCGGCTGGAAGGAGATCGAATTCGAGGTAATGCGCGATAAGGCGGGCAATGTCATTACCGTCTGCTCAATGGAAAACTTCGACCCGGTCGGCGTTCATACAGGAGACAGTATAGTTATCGCTCCTACCGTTACCCTTGCCGATAAGGAATATCAGATGCTCAGAAGCGCGGCTTTGAATATCATTTCCGCACTCGGCGTTGAAGGCGGCTGCAACTGTCAGTTCGCACTTGAGCCGGAAAGCTTCAACTATGCAGTTATCGAGGTAAACCCCCGTGTATCGCGTTCATCTGCCCTTGCGTCCAAGGCAACAGGCTATCCTATCGCTAAGGTCGCTGCAAAGCTTGCTATCGGCTATAACCTCAATGAGATAAAAAATGCCGTTACGGGTACAACATATGCCTGCTTCGAGCCGGCGCTCGACTACGTTGTAGTAAAGTTCCCGAAATGGCCCTTCGATAAATTCGTATATGCAAAGCGTACACTCGGCACTCAGATGAAGGCTACGGGCGAGGTAATGTCTATCGCTCCTACCTTTGAGCAGGCTATCATGAAGGCAGTGCGCGGCGCTGAGATCTCTCATGATACTATGTCATCTCCGAAATTCCTGGAAATGTCCACCGAGGATATCCGCGCAAAGCTCAGCGTATGCGATGACGAGCGTTCCTTCTGTGTATATGAGGCTCTCAGACGCGGCATTACCGTTGACGAGATCCATGCTATAACCATGATAGATGAATGGTTCCTTGAAAAGCTCCTCAACCTCGTGAAATGTGAGGATGAGCTTGCCAAGGGAGAGCTGAGTGACAAGCTTTACAGAAAAGCCAAGCTTTTAGGCTTCCTTGACAGGACTATCGAAAAGCTTACCGGCAAAAAGGTAAGCGATCCGATGATCCCGGTATATAAGATGGTCGATACCTGTGCGGCTGAGTTCAAGGCTGAAACACCGTACTTCTACTCCACCTTCGATAAGGATAATGAGGCAGAGGCATTTATTGAGGAACAGAATTCCGACCGCCAGACGATCATCGTATTCGGCTCCGGACCTATCCGTATAGGTCAGGGCATAGAATTCGACTATGCCTCCGTTCACTGCGTATGGGCGCTGAAAAAGGCAGGCTATGATGTTGTTATCGTAAACAATAACCCCGAGACCGTTTCGACCGACTTCGATACGGCTGACAGGCTTTATTTCGAGCCGCTGACAAATGAGGACGTCATGGGCATCATCAAGACCGAAAAGCCCTACGGTGTTGTCGTAGCATTCGGCGGACAGACTGCTATAAAGCTGACAAAATATCTCAGCGAAAACGGAGTCAATATTCTCGGTACATCTGCAGACAGCATAGATATGGCTGAGGACAGGGAACGCTTTGACGAGCTTCTGGAGCTTCATCATGTTAAGCGTCCCGAGGGCTTTACGGTCATGACTACCGAAGAGGCTCTTGATGTTGCAGAGAGGATAGGCTATCCCGTACTGATGCGTCCGAGCTACGTTCTCGGCGGACAGAATATGATCATCGCCTTCAACGAGGCGGATATCAGGGAATATATGGCAATAATCCTTGCTCAGAATATCGAAAACCCGATTCTTATCGACAAATACCTTTCCGGTACGGAGCTGGAGGTAGATGCTATATGCGACGGCGAGGAGATCCTTATCCCCGGCATCATGCAGCACGTTGAGCGTGCAGGTATCCATTCCGGCGACTCGATAGCTGTATATCCCGCATGGAACATCAGTGATGAAATGACAAGGAATATCATCACGACTTCAAAGAACCTTGCAGTTTCGCTCAAGACAAAGGGTCTTGTAAATATTCAGTACCTTATTTATGAAAACAAGCTTTATGTAATCGAGGTCAATCCCCGTTCTTCAAGAACGATACCCTATATCAGCAAGGTAACAGGTGTTCCGATGGTAGATCTTGCGACAAGGGCTATGCTCGGCGAAAAGCTTGCCGATATGGGCTACGGCACAGGTCTGTACAAGCGTTCACCGTATGTAGCTGTCAAGGTCCCGGTATTCTCATTCGAGAAGCTTATCAATGTTGATAATCAGCTCGGCCCGGAAATGAAATCCACCGGCGAAGTCCTCGGTATTGCAAATACTCTCGAGGAAGCACTTTACAAGGGACTTATCGCCGCAGGCTATAAGATGAAAAAACACGGCGGCGTATTCATAACCGTGCGTAATCCCGACAAGAACGAGATCGGCGCAGTTGCAAAGAAATATAACGAGCTTGGATTTACCCTTTATGCAACCAAGGGAACGGCGAGAACGATACGCGATTACGGTCTGGATGTTATCGAGGTCGATAAGATACATGAAAGCGATAAGGAAAATACACTGACCCTTATCGAAAGCGGAAAGATAAATTATGTTATCTCCACATCCTCAAAGGGACGTATCCCGACAAGAGACAGCGTTAAGATCAGAAGAAAGACAGTCGAAAGGAATATCCCCTGTCTGACATCCATTGATACTGCAAATGCCCTTGCGGATTCTCTCAAGAGCCGCTACAGTGAATACAGCACGGAGCTTGTAGATATCAATGATATGAGAACCCAAAAGATCCGCCTGAAATTCACAAAGATGCAGGGCACAGGAAACGACTATATCTATTTCAACTGCTTCGATCAGCAGATCAATAACCCCGAAGGTCTTGCGGTGCGTTTCAGCGACAGACATTACGGTATTGGCGGCGACGGCGTTATACTTATCTGCCCGTCAGAGGTCGCAGACGCCAAGATGAAAATGTATAATGCAGACGGCTCCGAGGGTAAGATGTGCGGCAACGGTATCCGCTGCATCGCAAAATATCTGTGCGACCATAATATGGTCAGCGGAAATACTATCACGATCGAAACTCTCAGCGGTATCAAGACACTTAAAGTATACCGTCATGACGGACAGAATGATGTGTTCCGCGTAGATATGGGCAAGGCTGAGCTTAACAGCGCCCTTATCCCGGTAGCACTCGATAAGCCCCGCGTTATAAATGAGCCTGTAAATATCGGCGGCGAGGATTACAATATCACCTGCGTATCCATGGGTAACCCCCATGCGGTCGTATTCTGCAATAATGTGGAAAAGATAGATATTGAAAAGATCGGCCCCCTCTTCGAGAACAGCGAGCTTTTCCCGGAGCGTGTCAATGCGGAATTCGTCAAGGTCATAGATTCAAAAACAATAGAAATGCGCGTATGGGAAAGAGGTACGGGCGAGACCTGGGCTTGCGGTACCGGTGCCTGCGCGGTAGCGGTCGCTGCCGTTGAGAACGGTCTTTGCAAAAAGGGCGAGCCTATCACCGTCAAGCTCAAGGGCGGAAATCTGGAGATCGTATATACCGATGAAACTGTATACCTTACAGGTGTTGCAGAAACAGTATTTGAAGGAGAAATCGAGTTATGACAACGAAATATATATTCGTCACCGGCGGTGTAGTTTCCGGTCTCGGAAAGGGCATTACCGCTGCTTCTCTCGGCAGACTGCTGAAGGCGAGGGGACTAAAGGTCGCTGCACAGAAGCTTGACCCTTATATAAATGTAGATCCGGGTACTATGAGCCCGTATCAGCACGGTGAAGTATACGTTACCGAGGACGGAGCCGAGACAGACCTTGACCTCGGTCACTATGAGCGGTTCATAGATGAGAACCTTAATAAATTCTCCAACCTTACGACAGGTAAGGTCTACTCCAATGTTCTTGATAAAGAGCGCAGAGGCGATTACCTCGGTCAGACGGTACAGGTCATCCCTCATATCACGAATGAGATCAAATCCTTCATATATGCAGTAGGCAAGGACAGCGACGCCGATGTAGTCATCACCGAGATCGGCGGCACGGTCGGAGATATCGAGAGCCAGCCCTTCCTTGAGGCTATCCGTCAGGTAAGCGTTGAGGTAGGCAAGGAGAACAGCCTGTTCATCCATGTATGCCTTGTGCCTTATCTCAAAGCGAGCCAGGAGCATAAATCCAAGCCCGCACAGCACAGCGCAAAGGAGCTTCGTTCTCTCGGCATAAATGCTGATATCATGGTGCTGCGCAGTGACGAGCCTATCGAGGACAAGAGCATTTTCAAGAAGATCGCTATGTTCTGTCATGTAAAGGACGACTGCGTGATCGAGAACATGACCATTCCGGTGCTTTATAATGCGCCGATCATGCTCGAACAGGCTAATTTCAGCAAGATCGTCTGTCGTGAGCTTAATATATCCGCACCCGCTCCCGATATGAGCGATTGGCAGGAAATGCTTGACCGTATCGCCGCAAGAGACAAGACCGTAAAGATCGCGCTCTGCGGAAAGTACGTACAGCTTCACGATGCATATCTTTCCGTAGCTGAGGCACTTCGTCATGCAGGCTATGAAAACAAGGCATTTATTGATATACACTGGGTCGATACTGAGCTTATCACCGAATATACAGCTGAGGAATACCTCGGCGATGTCGATGGTATACTCGTACCGGGCGGCTTCGGCAACCGCGGTATCGAGGGCAAGATCATTGCCGCGAAATATGCAAGGGAGCATGATATACCCTATCTCGGCATCTGTCTCGGTATGCAGACCGCAGTTATAGAATTTGCAAGAAATGTTATCGGCTTCTCGGATGCACATTCGGGCGAATTCGATCCCGAAAGCAAGCATAAGGTCATAGATCTTATGCCCGACCAGAAGGGTATAGTCGATATGGGCGGCACAATGAGACTCGGAGCTTATCCCTGCCGTGTTCGCAAGGGCACGATCATGGAGCGTGCTTACGGAAAGCCGGAGATCTCCGAGCGTCACCGTCACCGTTATGAATTCAATAATGAGTTCCGCAGCCAGTTTGAGGAGAAGGGTATGATCTTTACCGGAACATCTCCGAACGGTATGCTTGTCGAGGCTGTTGAGATACCGGAGCACAGGTTCTATATCGGTGTACAGTATCACCCGGAATTCAAGAGCCGTCCCAACCATGCTCATCCTGTATTTCGTGAATTCATCAAGGCTTCTGTCGAAAAAAGCCTTTAATCCGGAAGCCAGATGTCAATTAACGACTGATATTTTAGTGTTGTTTTGATCATAGATCATATTGCATTTTAGTCCGGCGGTTTCCGGAAGATATTTCTTCCGGGTAAACTGCCGGACAAAACATTTGTCTTTTTATGAGTATATTATTGACAAAAGGATTATTTTTTGGTATATTTTTAATAATAACAGGCGGATAATTATAGGAGTACCGGAACGATATGTCCGATCATCCGCAAATAAATTTAATCAGGAGGTATTTTTTTATGAAGCAAAATGTCAGAAAAATTCTGAAAAAATCAGGCAGCCTTATGCTTGCAGCTGCCATGATCGGAACAGGCGCTGTAACGGTCGTTCCGCAGATAGCTGAATCGGGTATAACCGCAGACGCAGCATCTTACAAATCAGGTGATTTCACCGGATACGAGACTACAGGTGGTCTTTCTGTTTATTATCACGGAAAAGTCAGAACGTGTCATTCCCATCAAAGATACAGGGAATAAAAGTTGTTGAGGTAGACCTCGGATTTAGTAATGCCGAGCAGATAAAAACGGTAAATATCCCCGATACTGTTACCAAGATATATACAAGATACTATTCTGACAATAAGACCGCACTTTCTTCCGTAACGGTAGACAGCAACAATAAGACTTATTCCTCGGAGAATGGCGTTCTGTTCGATAAGAGCAAGAAAAAACTGATCTATTATCCTCAGCGCAAGACCGATAAGCAATACACTGTTCCGGCAAGTGTTGAATCGCTGGATTACAGAGCCTTTACAAGTGTATATCTCGAGGGGATCACTCTTGGCAAAAACATATCAGTTGTTGAGTACGATTCCTTCTGTAAATGTTCTTCTCTGAAATCTATCAGCGTTAATTCCTCAAATGCCAATTTCAGATCTCAGGATGGTGTTCTTTATTCAAAGGATATGAAATCTGCTTATGCATATCCCCCCGCAAAATCCGGAAGTGAGTACAAATCCCCTTCAACAGTTGAATATTACAAATTAGCTCTTTTTGCAAATTGTAATAATCTCAAGAGCATACAGTTTTCAAAGAATAGTTATTATATATCTTCAGATTTTACCCAGACACCTAATCTTGAAAAGTTTACAATACCGAGCGGAAATAAATATTATAAAACAGTAAACGATGTTCTTTACGTTACGAATTATAATGAAGGCACTTACAGACTCTTATCATATCCTTGTGCTAAAAAAGGCGATTATTATAAAATGCCTGACGATACTGTTGAAGTATACTATGAAGCTTTTGGCGGAAATAAGAATCTGAACTATATTTCTTATTCCAAGAACTTGATCAAATTCTCTCCTTCACATCTTTCTAAAATGAAGCAGCTTAAGGAAATAGCACTTTTCGGTAAGAAAACAGAGATCGACTACAATACCCCGAAAAATATTGAAAACGGTAATGTTATTATCCACGGATACAGCGGATCGACAGCATATACTTATGCTAAGGAAAAAAAGCTGAAATTTGAAGAAATCAAGGGTATGACCCCGACATCTGTTTCTGTAAATAAGACAGGTTTGTCTCTCGGTCAAAATGAATCCTACCAGTTAGCTGCAGAAGTAAAGCCATTCTATGCTGCAAACAAATCAGTAACATGGACAACAGGCAACGCGAAGATCGCAACAGTCTCCGGCGGTAAGGTCACTGCAAAGAATGTAGGACAGACTAAGATCACCGTCAAGACCTCAAACGGCAAAACCGCTTCCTGCAATATTACAGCCAAAAAAGCTCCTGAAAAGGTAACTCTTACAAAGGGTATTCTTTCTCTGGGCGTAGGCGAGACTTTTACTATCGGTTCAGGCGTAAATGACGGTGCTGCTTCAGCTCAGCGTACATACAGGACAAGCAACAGCACGATCGTAAAAATGCTCAAGACGGACTGGACAGGCGTGTTCCAGGGAGTAAAGCCCGGTGTTGCATATGTTACTGTACGCACATACAACGGCAAGGAAAGCACCTGTAAGGTAACTGTAAAGAATGCTCCGGCATGGATAAAGATGAATAAGTCTGATGTTACTATCAAAGTAGGTCAGAAGATAAGTGTAGGCTCATTTATCCCGTCTGATGCTGCTCTTGCAACAAGAAAATATTTCATATCCGATTATACTAATAACGGCGTTATCAAATTGACAAAAAACAGCTGGGTCGCTGAATTTGTCGGAATGAAACCCGGATATGCAATTGTACGTATTGAAACCTATAATGGTAAAACCGCGTCTTGTTATATAACAGTAAAAAAATAGTTCAGAAAAATAAATAAACAATGAATGAACTCCGCCGCATACGATTCTTTTGTATGCGGCGGAATGAGGATTTATATGAAAAATTATCATTTTTTTGCAGTGATGTCAAGAATGAAGTATATCAACCGATGGTCGCTGATGAATAATTCCCGTCTGGAAAATCTTAGCGAGCACAGCCTGACCGTCGCAATGATAGCTCATGCACTGTGTATTATCCATAATAAAAAGCTCGGCGGTGATCTTGACGCCGACCGTGCCGCAACGATCGCGCTTTATCATGACTGTACCGAGATAATAACCGGCGATCTTCCTACTCCGATAAAATA